>JANOCM010000713.1:0-2324 GCA_031412175.1 Alphaproteobacteria bacterium | reverse complement strand
TGGCGGCCGCCTAACCGATGTGTTGCCGTCGCGTGACAGCGCGGCTATGGCCAAGCCGACCTGCACGGGGGCGCACCGCACATGAAAATTCTCGCCGGCAACGGCAATCCGGAACTGGCGCAGGCCATTGCCGACTATCTCGACATGAAACTGACCAGTGCGTCGGTGCGGCGCTTTGCAGACGAGGAAATCTTCGTCGAGGTCCATGAGAATGTGCGCGGCGAGGATGTCTTCGTCGTCCAGCCGACGGCGGCGCCCGCCAACGACAATCTGATGGAATTGCTGATCTGCATCGATGCGCTGCGCCGCGCTTCGGCGCGCCGGATCACCGCCGTCGTGCCCTATTTCGGCTATGCCCGGCAGGATCGCAAACCCGGGCCCAGGACGCCGATTTCGGCCAAGCTGGTCGCCAATCTGATCACCAAGGCCGGCGCCGATCGCGTGCTGTCGGTCGATCTCCACGCCGGGCAGATCCAGGGCTTTTTCGATATCCCGACCGATAATCTTTATGCAGCACCGGTGATCGCCGCCGATATCGAATCGCGGCTGGCGAAACAGGACATCGTCGTCGTGTCGCCCGATGTCGGCGGCGTCGTGCGCGCGCGGGCGTTGGCCAAGCGGCTGGGCAACGCGCCGCTGGCGATCGTCGACAAGCGCCGCGAGCGCGCCGGCGAATCGGAAGTGATGAACATCATCGGCGATGTGCGCGGCAAGATGTGCGTGCTGGTCGACGATATCGTCGATTCGGCCGGCACGCTGTGCAACGCCGCGGCAGCGCTGGTCGAGGCGGGGGCCACTGGCGCCACCGCCTATGTGACGCATGGCGTGCTGTCGGGCGGCGCCGTGGCGCGCGTCGATGGATCGGCGCTGACCGAGCTGGTGATCACCGATTCGATCGCTGCAGTGGCGGCGGTGCGCACGGCGAAGAAGATCCGGCGCATCACGATCGCGCCGCTGCTGGCGGAGGCGATGCGCCGGACGAGCGAGGAAAGCTCGGTCAGCTCGCTGTTCGATTGAACGTCTTCCTCCCCCTCCAGGGGGGAGGCGACTCGCGCGCCAGCGCGGCGGGTGGGGGTGGTGCTCGTGCGGCGACGCAAGCCACCCCCACCCGGGCCGGCTGCGCCGTCTCTCGCCTCCCCCCTGAGGGGGAGGAAAGGGTCAGTTGCCGGTGGTGCGGTTGATGATCTTGCCGTCGGGCAGATAGACTTTTTCCGCCGTCACATATTCGCCCTTGGGCGTGCAGACGCCGCCCGGGTCCTTGGCGCGCATCTTGGCGCAGAAATCCGTGTCGGGGCGCTGCGCCTGGGCGAGCACCGGGGTCGCCACAAGCGCGAGGGCCATCAGCACGGTCGAAAGGATCGTCTTCATCGTCATTGTTCCACGGGCGGTCGTGTGCCCAGCGCTGCTTTTACAACGCCATCGCTTTCGCGCCCATGAATATTATGCGCGCGCTGCCGTGACAGCGGCGCCGGTGGCCGCTAACCGTCGGGAACGATGGAGTCCCCGCCTGCTCATGCCCGGTTGACGGTCGACACCGCGGCGATCGTGGCCAATTGGCGGACGTTCGCGGCGGCCGGCGGCGCGGTGGAATGCGGGGCGGCGGTCAAGGCCGATGGCTATGGGCTGGGCGGTGCGCCGGTGGCAGCGGCGCTGGTGGCGGCAGGCTGTCGCGACCTGTTCGTCGCCCATTGGCATGAGGTCGCGGCGCTGGGGCCGCAGCCCGATGGCGTCCGCGTCGCCGTGCTGCACGGCGTGATGGCCGGCGACATGGCGGCGGCGCTGGCGTCGGCGGCGGTGCCGGTGCTGGTGACGCCCGCGCAGGTGCAGGCGTGGAAAGCCACTGGCCGGCCGTGCGACGTGATGGTCGATACCGGCCTCAACCGGCTGGGGCTGAGCATCGCCGAGGCGCGATCGGGGCTGCTCGACGGGCTGGCGCTCGACACGCTGCACAGCCACCTCGCCTGTGCCGAGGACCACGCGCATCCGGCCAACGACCGCCAGCGCGCGGCCTTTGCCGATCTCGCCGCCACGGTCCCGGCGCGGCGTTTCGCGCTCGCCAATTCGGGCGGCATCGGGCTGGGTGCCGGCTATCATTTCGACCTGACGCGCCCCGGCATCGGGCTGTATGGCGGCGGTGCGGCGCCCCGCGGCGGCACGCTGCGCCCGGTGGCCGCCCTGTCGGCGCAGATCATCCAGTTGCGCGATGTCCCCGCCGGGGCGAGCATCGGCTATGGCGCGACCTTCACCGCAGCGGCGCCGATGCGCGTCGCCGTGGTCGCGCTCGGCTATGCCGATGGCTATCCGCGCTCGCTGTCGAATCGCGG
>JANOCM010000712.1:0-8688 GCA_031412175.1 Alphaproteobacteria bacterium | reverse complement strand
GGCATCGGCCACCGGCTATTACGATGCCAGCAACAACTATCGCGGCGGCAGCGTCAGCGGCTATTACAGCAACGGCCGCTGGATCAGCGGCGAAACCAGCGGGCGCTATGACAACAACGGCCGCTGGATCGCCGGACCGGCCGCGGGCCGCCGCGATGCCAATGGTGTCTGGATCGCCGATGCCCAGCCGGGCTATTACGACACCAACGGCCGCTGGAACGCCGGCCAGACCCGCGGCTACTACGACAATCGCGGCAACTGGATCCGTGCCGATGCCAATGACGGCCGCTATGGCAACCAGGGCTATGCCAACAGCAACGGCGGTTACAACAATGGCAGCTACAACAACGGCAACAACAACGGTTATGGCAACGACCGGGGCAATGGTGCCGATCGCCCGCGCGATGTCGCCGGCCGCATCAACTGGATCGGCGAGCGCATCCAGCGCGGTCGCCAGGACGGCAGCTTGAACCGCCGCGAGACCCAGCAGGCGACGACCGACCTCGATTGGGTTCGCCGCTATGTCGCGACCCAGACGCGGCGCAATGGCCGCCTGTCGGCCTATGCCGAGAACCTGGCGCAGCAGCGGCTCGACCAACTGAGCACGCGGCTGCGCGTCGCCCGGCAGGACAACCGCGGCTAGGCCGGCATCAGACGAACTGGCGAGGGCGCGGCGGCTGCAAGGCTGCCGCGCCTTTTGCCGTTTCGTAGGCACATCGCCCCTTATCGACAGCCCGGATAATCATCCGTATCCCTGCCGTCATGAAAGCCTCGATCCTTTCCACCCGGCTGGCCGTGCCGCTCAGGCCCCTGTTCACGATCACGATCCTGCTGGGATCGTTCCTGCTGTTCCTCATTCAGCCGATGTTCGGGCGCAGCGTGCTGCCGATGCTGGGCGGGGCACCGTCGGTGTGGAACACGGCGATGCTGTTCTACCAGGTGACGCTGCTGCTGGGTTATCTCTACGCCCATGCGCTCAGCCGGCTGGCGATCCGCCGCCAGATGGCGATCCACCTGGCGCTGTTCGCCGCCGCGGCGCTGACCCTGCCGGTATCGGTGGCGCGCTGGCTGCCCGAACCGGGCGCCACGCCGCCGGTGCTGTGGCTGCTCGGGCTGCTCGCCGTTTCGATCGGCCCGGTGTTCTTTGTCGCCTCGGCACAGGCGCCGCTGATGCAATCCTGGTTCGCCCGGTCGCGCGACCCGGCCGCCGCCAACCCCTATTTCCTTTATGCCGCATCCAACACCGGCAGCTTTGCCGCGCTGGTTGCCTATCCGCTGATCATCGAGCCGACGCTGCGCATCGGCACGCAATCGTGGATCTGGTCGGCGGGGTTCGTGCTGCTCGCCGCGGCGGTGGCGTTGAGTGGCCTCGCGGTATCGGGCAACGCCGCGCCAGCCACCGCGACAGCAACGACATCGGCGGTGGCGGTCAGCTGGCGCCAGCGCGGGCGTTGGACGTTGCTCGCCTTCATCGCCTCGGCGCTGCTGCTGTCAACGACAACACACCTGACCACCGATATCATGGCGATGCCGCTGCTCTGGGTGATCCCGCTCGGCGTCTATCTGCTCAGCTTCATCCTCGCCTTCGGCAGCCGCGGTGCCGCGGCCACTCGCTGGGCCGAGCGGCTGACCCCGGTGCTGTTGCTCCTCGTCGGCGGCTCGGCGTGCGTCCAGGTCGGGCCGCAGGCGGCGGTGCTGCTCGCCGCCGGCGGGATCGTGCTGCTGTTCACCGTGGCGCTCGCGCTGCACGGCCGGCTGGCGCAGGATCGTCCCGATGCGGCGGCGCTGACCGATTTCTACCTGTGGATTTCGGTCGGCGGCGCGCTGGGCGGCGTGCTGTGCGCGCTGGTGGCGCCGATGATCTTCGATTGGCCCTATGAACACCCGCTGCTGCTCGTCGCTGCCGCGCTGCTGGTCACCGGCACGCCGCTCAGCGCCAATTCGGCGCGGCGTTGGCAGAACCCGCGCGCCCGCATCATCGCGGCGGTGCTGGTCGGCGCGCTGGCGATCTGGCTGGGCACAGTGTTTTCGGGCCGCCTGTCGGGCCCGGGCGAAGCCGGGCTGACGCCGGCGGTGATCATCGGGCTGGGCGTCATCATGGTGGTGGCAACATTGGCCATCGGCCAGCGCTGGCTGTTTCCCTGGTGCTTTGCCATGCTGCTGATCGCCGATGGCGGCGGCCACCAGCTGGCGGTGTCGCGCACCGATGGCGCGCGCGAACGCAGTTTCTTCGGGGTCTATACCGTCGCCGCCAGCCGGGCGACCGGGCTGCGCACGCTGATGCACGGCACCACGCTGCACGGCGTGCAGTCGCTCGATCCGGCGTAGCAGCGCCTGCCGATGGTCTATTATGCGCCGCAAGGCGGCGCCGGGCTGGCAATGGCCGCGGCGCCGCAGTTGTTCGGCCCGGCGGCGCGGATCGGCTTTGTCGGCCTCGGCGCCGGCACGCTGGCCTGCTATGCGACGCCGCAGCAGCAGTGGACCGCCTATGAGATCGATCCCGCCGTCGTCGCGATCGCGCGGCAGCAGTTCCACTATATTTCCGCCTGCCGCCCGCAGCTGCCGGTGGTCGTCGGCGATGCGCGGCTGACCTTGGCCAAGGCACCGCCGGCGGGGTTCGACGTGCTGGCGATCGACGCCTTTTCGTCGGATTCGATCCCGCTCCACCTCGTCACCCGCGAGGCCTTCCGTATCTATGGCCGCACGCTGCAGCCCGATGGCATGTTGCTGATCCACATCAGCAACGTCTTTCTCGATCTGGAGCCGGTGATCGCTGCCATCGCCCGCGCCGAAGGCTGGACGGCAAGGGTGCGCAGCTATGAACCGCCGCCGGGGCCGCAGCCGCGCGGCCAGATGATCATCGGATCGACCTGGGTGATGCTGGCGCGCAGCCCGGCGCGGATGGCGGCATTCGAAGCCGCGGCCAGCCAGGGCGCGGCTTCGGGGACAGCGGGAGCGACGACCGCCTGGCGCCCGCTCAACGAACGTGCGTCGCTGCCGGTGTGGAGCGATGATTTCGCCAGCATCCTGCCGGTGCTCAACTGGCGCTGACCTTGGCTGGCTGGACTGCGACGCCAGCGCCGCTACGTTCGGCGGCATGATCCTGTCCCGCACCGCCGCCGCCGTCCTCCTCAGCCTCGCCGGTGCCGCTGCCGCCCAGCCGGCCACAACCCCGCGCGGCAAGGCGTGGTGGGCCGATATCTCCGCGCTGGCATCGGACGCGACGCAGGGGCGGCAGCCGGGCAGCCCGGGCTATGCCATGGCAGCGGATTATGTGGTCGAGCGCTTCAAGGCGCTGGGGCTGGCGCCGGCGGGCGATGGCGGCGGCTATTTGCAACAGGTGGCGTTCGAGGACCAGGTCATCGACCATGCCGGCTCGACCGCCGCGCTAGTCGCCGCCGATGGCACGAAACTGCCGCTGGCGATGGGCGCCGACCTGCTGGTGTCACCCGGCGGCGCGGCGCGGCCCGCCAGCGTCGAGGCGCCGCTGGTGTTCATCGGCTATGGCTTGAAACTGCCCGGCCATGATGATTTCGCCGGTGTCGATTTGAAGGGCAAGATTGCCGTCGTCATTTCGGGCGGGCCCGCCGATGTCTCGGGGCCGGTCAAATCCGCCAACCGGTCCGACCGGGTGAAGTTCCTCGCCGAAGCTGGCGCCGTGGGGCTGATCAGCCTGACGACGCCGGCGCAGGTGGAGATTCCCTGGGTGCGGCAGAAACTGCTCGCCAGCCAATCGGGAATGTACTTCGCCGATGCGGCGTTGCGCGAAACCCCCGACGGGTTCTTCAGCGCGCGGCTGGACCCGGGCCGGAGCGAGGCGCTGTTCACAGGGTCAGGCCACAGCTTTGCCCAACTCGCGGCGCTCGCCGATGCGTCGCAGCCGGTGCCGGGATTTGCCTTGCCGCAGCGCCTGCAGGCGACCGTGGCGGCGCGGCGATCGGCGCTGACCTCGCCCAATCTGGTGGCGAAACTCGCCGGGTCGGACCCGAAGCTGCGCGCCGAGCATGTCGTCATTTCGGCGCATCTCGATCATGTCGGCGTCGGCGAGGCGATCGCTGGCGACCGCATCTACAATGGTGCGATGGATGATGCCTCGGGCGTCGCCAGCGTGCTCGACATCGCGACGCGGCTGAAAGCGGGCAAGCGACCGAAGCGGTCGATCCTGTTCGTCATCGTCACCGCCGAGGAAAAGGGGCTGCTGGGGTCGCATTATTACGCCCAGCGGCCGACGGTGGCGAAGGCGAGCATCGTCGCCGATTTGAATTTCGACATGCCGCTGCCGCTGTGGCCGCTGAAGCTGGTGCTCGTGCAGGGTGACGGCGAATCGACCCTCGGCGATGTCGCGCGCCGTGTCGCTGCCATGCAAGGCCTGGCGCTGACCCCCGATGCGCTGCCCGAGCGCAACAGCTTTACCCGCACCGACCAGTTCAGCTTCGTCAAGGCGGGCGTGCCGGCGCTCGCCTTCAAGTTCGGCTTCACCAAGGACAGCCCGGAATTCACGATCGAGCGCGACTGGCGCGCCAACCGCTATCATTCGCCGAGCGACGACCTCGCCCAGCCCGGCGTGATGCAGGACGAGATCATCAAGCTCGACGATTTCGTCACGGCGATCGCGCGCGATGTCGCCAACGCCTCGGCGCGGCCGGCGTGGCTAGCGACGAGTGTGTTCAAGCCACGCTGAGCCGCCCCCTCGCCGCGGCAACACCGAGAGTGTCGGCAGATTTTACACTTCGCCGGCTGCAGGTCTCGTAAAGCTTTGTGAATGCTGGGTGCGACATTGTGGCATGTTTGTTGCATCGACGCTGTCAGAGCCGCGGGGTGGCGGCGAGACAGGGGAAGAAGCATGACCGTTTTTCGTAATGTCCTGGCCTTTGGTGTCGCAACCGTATTGGCCGTCAGTGCGGCGCCAGCCTCGGCCGTGCTGCTGACCTTCGATGATCTCGGCACCGATGCCTTCACGCCGATCCCGACGTCGTATCAGGGCCTCACCTGGGACTATTGGGCGAGCGTCAATGCCGTCAACTATGGCCCGAGCGGCTATGCCAACGGCGTGATTTCGGGCGGCAATTCGGCGTGCGCCTGCGCCAGCGATTTCGGCCAGCCCTTCCAGTCGATCAGCAGTGCCAGCAGCTTCACGCTCGCAAGCGGCTATTTCACCTCGGCGTGGAACGACGGGGCTACATTGACTGTCACCGGCCTGAGCGGCGCGACGACGCTATTCTCGACGACAGCCGAACTCAACACCACGACGCCGCTGTTCCTGACCTTCAACTGGTCGGGCATCGACAGCGTACGCTTCTCGATCGCCGGCGGCATCGACAACCCCGAACTCACCGGCGGCGGCGACTATTTCGCCGTCGACAATCTGTCGATCATCACCGGCGCGGTGCCTGAGCCCGCATCCTGGGCGATGCTGATCGCCGGCTTCGGCCTCGTCGGCGCCGCAATGCGCCGCCGCACCATCGCCACCGCCTGATTTCACTGATCTGAATCGAAGGGGGCCGCTCGCAAGGGCGGCCCCCTTTTTCGTCAGCCGTCGAGGAACGCGATCAGGTCCTTGATGATCGCGTCCTTGTGCGTCGCCAGCAGGCCGTGCGGCGCACCGTCATATTCGATCAGATGCGCCTGCGGGATCGCCCTGGCCGCTGCCCGCGCGGTGATGTCGATCGGCACGGTCTTGTCGGCGGTGCCGTGTATGATCAGCGTCGGCATCGTGAAGCTGGCAAGATCGGGGCGGAAATCGGTGCCCGAAAACGCATCGACGCAATCGAGCGTGCCCTTCAGCCCGGCCTGCAGCGCCACCTGCAGCGACCAGTCGACCACCTCGTCGCTGACCGGCTGGCTGATGAGGCCGACGCCGTAAAAATCCTTCAGGAAGTCGTGAAGGAAGTGCGCGCGGTCAGCCTTGATACCGTCCTTGATGCCTTCGAAGACGCTTTCCGGCGCGCCGTCGGGATGATCGGCCGTCTGCAGCAGGAAGGGCACCACCGACGCGATCAGCGCCGCCTTGCGGACGTTGCCGTGACGGCTGATGTACCGCGCCACCTCGCCGCCACCCATCGAAAAGCCGACCAGCGCCGGGTTCTCGATATCGCAGGCCTCGATCACCGCCGCCAGATCATCGGCGAGCGTGTCATAATCATAGCCCTCCCACGGCTGGTCCGACCGGCCGAAGCCGCGGCGATCATAGCTGACGACGCGATAGCCATGATCGGCCAGCGCCAGTGCTTGGTCGTCCCAGCTGTCGGCCGAAAGCGGCCAGCCGTGGATCAGCACCACCGCCGGGCCGTCGCCCCATTCCTTGACATAAAGGCCGGTGCCATCGTCGGTTTCGATCATCGGCATGGGGAACGCTCCTGTGAAATGGGGGTGCCGGGGTAACGCCGCGGATGCTGGCAGGTTTCCATGACAGGCTTGCTGCGGCGCGGCGCCGGCGCCTGTGACCAAGGCTGCACTGGCCAAGGCGCGCGGTTGTGCTATCTTTGCGCCTCATGTTGTCCAAAGGCTGGTGTTACCGATGTCGCCGCACTGGAAGATCGTCCTGCCCTTTGCTGCCCTGGCGCTGATTCCCGGCGCCGCTGCGGTGCGTGCTGCGGCCGAAAGCGACACCTACAAGCAGCTCGATGCATTGATGGACGTGTTCGAACGCGTGCGCGTCGATTATGTCGACAAGACCGACGACAAGAAGCTGATCGAAGGCGCGATCAACGGCATGCTCGCCAGCCTCGATCCGCATTCGTCGTATCTCGATGCGCGCGATTTCCAGAACATGCGGCAGACGACAGACGGCGAATATGGCGGGCTCGGCCTGACCGTGACGACCGAGGACGGCGCCGTGAAAGTCGTGTCGCCGACCGACGATACCCCGGCGGCGCGCGCCGGCATCAAGTCGGGCGATTACATCACCAACCTCGATGGCGAGCTGATCTATGGCTCGTCGCTGCAGGAAGCGGTCGACAAGATGCGCGGGCCGCCGGGCAGCACCATCAAGCTGACCGTGGTGCGCGAAGGCGCCACCAAGCCGCTCGAGTTCACGCTGAAGCGCGAAGTCATCCAGATCAAGCCGGTCAAGTTCGAAACCCGCGGCAACGTTGGCGTCATCCGCATCTCGACGTTCAACAAGCAGACCGGTGACGCCACCCGCGCTGCCGTCGCCAGCATCGAGAAGAAGCTCG
Source organism: Alphaproteobacteria bacterium (assembly GCA_031412175.1). Classification (GTDB taxonomy): domain Bacteria; phylum Pseudomonadota; class Alphaproteobacteria; order Sphingomonadales; family Sphingomonadaceae; genus Sandarakinorhabdus. The sequence continues at coordinate 1,513 of JANOCM010000712.1, read as the reverse complement.
GGGCTTCGGTCACCGGCTATGTCGTCGACCTGCGCTCCAACCCCGGCGGGCTGCTCGACCAGGCGATCGAGGTCAGCGATGTCTTCCTCGACCATGGCGAAATCGTGTCGCAGCGCGGCCGTACCAAGAACGACATCCAGCGCTATTTCGCGCGCAGTGGCGATTTGACCGGCGGCAAGCCGATCGTCGTGCTTGTCGACGAAGGCTCGGCCTCGGCGGCCGAAATCGTCGCCGGCGCGCTGCAGGACCAGCGCCGCGCCATCGTCCTCGGCCAGCGCAGTTTCGGCAAGGGCAGCGTGCAGACGCTTATCCCGCTGGGCCAGGACAGCGCGCTGCGGTTGACCACGGCGCGCTATTTCACGCCATCGGGGCGCAGCGTCCAGGAAGCCGGCATCGAACCCGACGTCCAGGTGCCGCAGTTGAGCGACGCGACCCGCGCCGATCGCCCGCGGCTGCGCGAGGCCGATCTGCGCAAGCATCTGATCAACGAAATCAAGGACGGCACCGAAAAGCTCGTCGAGAACGACAGCAAGCCCGATCCGCGCTTCATCGCCAGTGCCGAGGACCTGAAGAAAAAGGGCATCATCGACTTCCAGCTCGATTATGCGACGAAGCTGCTGGCGCGGCTGGCGCCGGTGGCGGCGGTGCAGACGGCGGCAGTCACACCGGGCGGCAAGGCGACGGCGCAGAAATAGCGGCGCAGAAGTGAAACTGGCGGTCGCAGCGTCATTGCGCGCTGCAGCATGGCCGCCTATGGGGCGGCAAAGCCCGCTTATCAGGACTGGATCAGCCCTTGCTTCGTCGCCTTTACGACTGGACACTGGCGCGTGCCGCCGGGCCCGGGGCCGAAAAATGGCTGATGGGAATCAGTTTCGCCGATTCGTCGTTCTTCCCGATTCCGCCCGATGTCATGCAGATCCCGATGTCGATCGCGCGGCCCGAAAATTCGCTGCGCTATGCGGCGCTGTCGACCGCGGCATCGGTTACCGGCGCGCTGCTCGGCTATGCCATCGGCGCGCTGCTGTTCCAGGCAATCGGCGTGCCGCTGCTGCATTTCTATGGCTATGAGGAGCGCTTCACCGCCTTTGCCGCATCGATCAAGGACAATGGCTTCCTGTGGATGCTGGCCTTTGCCTTCCTGCCCATCCCCTACAAGGTCGCGACGATCGCCGCCGGCAGCGTGGGGCTGGGCATTCCGGTCCTGCTCGCCGCCTCGTTGCTTGGCCGCGGTGGGCGCTTCTTCCTCGTCGCGCTGGTGCTGCGCCGCTACGGCGCCGCCGCGCAAATGCTGATCGACAAATATTTCCATTCGCTGGCGCTGGTGGCGATGGGATTGTTCGTCGGCGGCTTCGTCGTCGTCAAATATGCGCTCTGAAGCGCTGACCAACGCCGTCCTGCTGGTGGTGCCGGCAGCGATGCTCGGGGGGGCGCTGGCGTTCCAGTACGTCGGCGGGCTGCAGCCCTGCGAGATGTGCATCTGGCAGCGCTGGGCACTGGTCGCGACGCTGGCGCT
>JANOCM010000711.1:0-8979 GCA_031412175.1 Alphaproteobacteria bacterium | reverse complement strand
TTTGGCCTGGGGGTGCGTCGCCCAGCCGGCCGGCAGCAGGACGTGCGCGCCGAGATACATCGGCCGCCCCCAGAATTTCGACAGCAGTTCGGATTTGATGCGGATATGCTTAACGAATTCGGTGTCGGCCTTCCGCGCGATCGGCGGCACCGTCTCGGTCAGTGCGATGGCGACCGGCGCGCCATCGGCGGTGATCGTGACCTGCTGCGGCTTCGAATAAAGATTGCCCGGCTTGATGTTCCAATGCTGCCCCTCCCCCATGTCGGGCGGCAGCTTGACCGTCTTGCCGGTGGCCAGTTTAAACGTCTCGTAGCGGTTGAGCACCGCCTGAACGGTGTAGGTGCCCGGCGGCAGCGCGCCTGGCTGCAACGGCCAGCCGTCCGCACTAGCCGCGACCTTGACCGCGGTCCCCGCCTTCACCCCGTCGATGGTGGTGCCGAACATATAGGGCGACCGCAGCGGCGCATTGAGATCGACCTGCAACCGCGGCTCCGGCGTCGCCTTGGGCGAGACGAGGACGATGATGCGGCCATTGCCTGAGGCGCCCGAGATGGTGAACTCCGCCGCCGCCGCGGGCAGCGCCAGCGTGGCGAGCAGCAAGGCCAGTGTTTTCATAATGTCCCCCTAGTTTCGCGCATGATGCGGCGCCTCACAGCCACGGGCAAGACCGGCCCACCTCGCCCCGCCGGGGAGAGGTCGGACTCGGGCACTTGCCCGAGCGGGGAGAGGGGCTGCAGCTGTCGAGACGAAAGCCCCTCTCCTAGCTCGCGAAGGCGCGAGTCCGACCTCCCCCCGGCGGGGGGAGGTGACAGCGCTACTGAACTCCCATCAGCTCGACATCGAAGATCAGCGTCGCGCCCGGCGGGATATCGTCCCCTGCCCCACGGTCGCCATAGCCCGCCGCCGCCGGGATGATCAGCGTGCGCTTGCCGCCGACCTTCATGCCGGCGACGCCTTCGTCCCAGCCCTGGATGACCTGGCCGCCGCCGAGGCCGAACTGAAACGGCTCGCCGCGGTCGCGTGACGAATCGAATTTCTTGGCGCGCATCCCGTCCTGGTACAGCCAGCCGGTGTAGTGGACGCTGACCATCTGGCCGGCCACCGCCTCGGCGCCCTTGCCGACCTTGGTGTCGATGACCTGGGTGCCGCTTGGCAGCACGACGGGGGCGGGCGCGGCAGCGAGCAGCACGATGGCGGCGGGGAACAGGGCGTTGCGGATCATGCAGGGTCCTTCATCAGGCGTTTGCGGAAGAAATCGATGGTGCGCGTCTCGGCGGCCTTGCCGGGGCCGCTGTCGGGCAGATGGATGGTCAGTACCGAATGCGGCGCCAGGCCGGTATCGGGCCGCGCGTCGCGATCGTCGAGCTCGACCGATTCGAACCTTTCCCCGAATTCATAGGCATATCGGGCAAAGCGGGCATCGGGGACGAACTTGTCGGAGCGATAGCGGAGGCCGAGAAGCGACAGGTCCTCCATTTCGAAGCGGCCGCGCGCGCAGGCGATTTCGGCCGCCGAGACGTCGATGGCGCCCTTGTTGCCGCCCCGCAGCGGCAGCGACGGCTGTGAAAGGACTGGCGCGATGACGCTGGGCTCGGTCATCATCGCCAGCGCAAAGCCGCCGGTGAAGCACATGCCGATGGCGCCGACCCCGGGCCCGCCGCATTGCTCGTGCGCGTGGCGCGCCAGCGCGCGCAACCAGTCGACGATGGCTGAGGATTTGCCGCCACTCCAGGTATGAAATTCGCGGCGGATGCAGATGTTGAGCAGGATCTGCTGGACGGCATAGGGCTTGGTCGCCGGCTTGCCGGGCGTGCCGAACAGGCTGGGCATGAATACGGTGAAGCCGGCGGCGACGAGGCGATCGGCGAAATCGACGACCAGCGGATGCAGGCCGGGAACTTCATGGATGACGATCACCGCCGGCCCGGAACCGCGGCGATACACCGGCCGCGTGAACGGTACCGCGGTGAAATCGGATAGCTGGTAGTCGGCCAACGGCATGAAGCATCCCCCTGCCCGCCCCGATAGCGGGCCGGGATGACAAGGTCACGTCCGGAATCCGCCTGTGAAGCCGGTGCCGCGCCGCCTAACATGATCGTCATGACCGACCCTCTGCATTCCGATCTCGACGGCAACGGCTGGGCGCTGCTGCCGGGGCTGCTGGCGCCCGACGATTGTGCCGCCACCGCTGGGCTGTACGATACGCCCGAGCATTTTCGCTCGCATGTCATCATGGCGCGGCACGGCTATGGCCGCGGCGAGTATCGCTATTTCAGCTACGCCCTGCCGCCGCTGGTCGAACAGCTGCGCACCGAACTCTACCCGCGCCTCGCCCCCATCGCCAACGCCTGGCACGAACGGCTCGGCAATCCGGCGCGCTTTCCCGCTACCCATGCGGAGTTCCTCGCGCGCTGCCACGCTGCCGGGCAGCTGCGGCCGACACCGCTGCTGCTGCGCTATGGCGCCGGCGACTACAACTGCCTGCACCAGGATCTTTATGGCGCGCATGTCTTCCCGTTGCAGGTCGCCGTGCTGCTCGACGAAGGCTTCACCGGCGGCGATTTCGTGCTGACCGAGCAACGCCCGCGGATGCAATCGCGCGCCCATGTCGTGCCGCTGGCGCGCGGCGACGCGGTGGTGTTCGCGGTCAACCATCGCCCGGTGGCGGGATCACGCGGCGATTACCGGGTGACGATGCGCCACGGCGTCGGCACCATCCGCTCGGGGCGGCGGCATACGCTGGGCATCATCTTCCACGATGCGACGTGAGGTCGCCCGCACCACCTGCACTCGTCATTCCCGCGCAAGCGGGAATCCATCGCCGGCGCTTGCCCGCGAATGGCATGTTCAGGCGATGGATTCCCGCCTGCGCGGGAATGACGGGCGATTTTGCGGGGCTACCACCACCCCTCAGCTGTCGAGCTGCACCCGGTCGCGGCCTGCTTCCTTGGCGCGATACATGGCGCGGTCGGCGGCCTGCAGCCCGGTGAAGGCGGTAAATCCCCGCCCGCCGGCGACGCCGATGCTCACCGTCAGCGCGATCGGCTGGCCATCGGCGTCGGCGAGCTGCAGGTCGGCGACGCGCTGGCGAATCTGTTCGCCCAGCCACAACGCTGCGGCATTGCTCGCCACCGGCAGGTAGATGGCGAATTCCTCGCCGCCGATGCGCGCCACGATGTCGTCGGGGCCGGTCACGGCGGTCAGCGCATTGGTTACCGCCACCAGCGCCGCATCGCCAAAGGCATGGCCGTGCGAATCGTTGATCGCCTTGAAATGGTCGATGTCGACAACCAGGAACCACCCCGGCCGCCGCGCCTGGAGCGCGACGATGCGCGCTTCGAACGCGGCGCGGTTCTGCACGCCGGTCAGGTGATCGGTTTCCGACACGCGCTTCATATCGGCATAGGCGCGCGTCAGTTCGGCATTGAGCCGGCTGATCGATTCCGATTGGCGGACGAGCACCAGCGAAATCGGCGCGGAAATGAAGATCGGCAGCACCAATCCGACCAGCCACCAACCGGTCGGCACATCGCCCATGCCGGGCAATTGCGACACGATCAGCATAACGGTCAGCGTGGTGACGAGTGAAAACCCCACCGCAAACAGGATTTTCCACCCCGCCGCCATGGCTTCAGCTTGTTCTGCCGCTGTCGTGGTGCCGGCTGGCCAATGGCGATCCTTCGAAAATGGTGGGCCCAGCGGGATTCGAACCCGCGACCTAGCGCTTAAAAGGCGCGCGCTCTACCGATTGAGCTATGGGCCCGAAGCTGTGACAGCTTCGTTACGGCCCGTCCACAAGGGCTGAGCCGTATCAGGCGCGCGCTTTAGGACGCATTGCCCGCGCGCGCAACTGCCTGACGGTCGCATTCAGCACCGGATGCCGCCAGTCGGGCGCGATTTCAACGAGCGGATCGAGCACGAAGCGTCGCCCGGCCATCCGCGGATGCGGCACCTGTAGCGCGCCCGATGCCACCACCGCCGCCCCGGCGCCGATGATATCGAGATCGAGCACCCGGTCGCCCCAGCGCTGCCCGCCACGCCGGCCGAACTCGCGCTCGATGGCCTTGACTAGCACCAGCACCGCGGCCAGCGGCAGCGCGCTCCGCACCGCCACCGCGGCATTGGCAAAGCGCCGGCCGCCCGGCCCCAGCGGCGGCGTGGCAAGAATCCGCGACATCTTGACCACCTCCAGGCCCTGTGTCGCCAGCGCAGCGATCGCAGCGCGCACCACCCCCTCCGGCGCGCCGTGGCGGCCGTGGCGGCGGTTCGACCCCAGCGCGATCAGGATGGTTGCAGTCTGCATCGCCGCAGCCGATAGGCGGTTGCGATGTCAGACGCCACCATGCCCCCCAATCCGCCGCGCGATTGCCCGATCTGCCCGCGGCTGGTCGACTATCGCACCGCCAACCAGGTCGCCCACCCCGACTGGTTCAACGCCCCGGTGCCGGGCTGGGGCGACCCCCATGCGTGGCTGTGCGTCACCGGGCTGGCGCCGGGCGTCACCGGTGCCAACCGCACCGGGCGGCCGTTTACCGGCGACCATGCCGGCAAGCTGCTCTACGACACGCTCGCCAAGTTCGGGCTGAGCCACGGCGACTATGCCGCGAGTCCCGACGACGGCCTGATGCTCGATGGCGCCTTCATCTCCAACGCGGTGCGCTGCGTGCCGCCGGGCAACCGCCCGACTCCCGCCGAAACCCATGCCTGCCGGCCGTTCCTCGTTTCGCAGCTGGCGTCGTTGCCCAATTTGCGCGTCATCATCGCGCTCGGCCAGATCGCCCACCAGTCGGCGGTCAAGGCGTGCGGCGGCAAGCTGCCGAAAACGCCGTTCGGCCATGGCGCCGTGCATAGGCTCCACACCGGCATCACAATCGTCGACAGCTATCATTGCAGCCGGTTGAACACCAACACCGGTCGGCTGACCCCTGAAATGTTCGAGGCGGTGTTCGCCCAGGCGCTCGCGCTGCGGTGAGCTTCACCGTCGTCGCGCTCACCCAGGGCAGCGCCGACTGGCTGCGCTGGCGCCATGATGGCATCGGCGCCTCGGACGCCCCGGCACTGATGGGGCAGAACCCGTGGCGCAGTCCGCAGGCGCTGTTTGCCGAAAAGGTCGCGCCGCCGCGTTACGGCTTTGCCCGGCCGGCACGCGTGGCCCCGGTGGTCGCCGACCTGTTTGGCGCGGCGCCGGTGCGCGAGGACAATGGGCTGGAGGCGCAGGCGCGACGGCTGTACCGCCAGCAGCACGGCAGCGACGTGGCGCCGCACTGCCTGGTGTCGGTGGAGCGGCCATGGCAGCGCGCCAGCCTCGACGGCATCGACCTTGCCGCCGGGCGCCTGCTTGAGATCAAGTGCGGCAGCGCCACCTATGCCGAGGTGGCGCGCAGCGGCCGTGTGCCGGGCCATTATGTCGGGCAGCTGCAGCAGACGCTGGCGGTGACGGGGTGGGACAGCATCGATTTCTGGGTCTGGCTGCCGGGGCGGCCACCGCTGCTGATCCCGGAGCGGCGTGACGAGGTGTATATCGATGCGCTGAACACGCGCGGGGCGGACTTTTGGGCGCGGGTGCTAGCGGCGCGCGGGCGCTAGCCCCTAACCCAACCGCCGTCATTCCCGCGTAGGCGGGAATCCATCGCCCGAACATGGACACCTGCGGGCGAGCTCGGGCGATGGATCCCCGCCTACGCGGGGATGACGAAACCGCCTCAGATATCCACCGCCAGCCGCCCGTATAAATCCGGCCGGCGATCGCGGAAAAACCCGAACGCGGCGCGATGCTTCGCCGCGAGGTCGAGATCGAACGTCGCCAGCACCCGGCCTTCCGTCGCATCATCGAGCTCCGACACCACATCGCCGCGTTGGTCGGCGATGAAGCTGGTGCCGTAAAAGCCCTGCGCGTGCGGCGTGCCCGCCTCCTCGACGCCGATGCGGTTGCACGCCACCACCGGCACGACGTTCGACACGGCATGGCCCTGCATGGCCCGCCGCCACATCCGCCGCGTATCGAGCGACGGATCGTGCGGTTCGGACCCGATCGCCGTCGGGAACATCAGCACTTCGGCGCCCTGCAGCATCATGGCGCGCGCGGTTTCGGGATACCATTGGTCCCAGCAGATGCCGACGCCGATCACGCCATGCTTCGTCGGCCACACCTTGAAACCGGTGTTGCCGGGGCGGAAATAGAATTTTTCCTCATAGCCGGGACCATCGGGAATATGGCTTTTACGATAGACGCCCATGACGTTGCCGCCATCGTCGATCATCGCCAGGCTGTTGTAATGGTGCGGGCCGTCCTTTTCGAAAAAGCTCGTCGGGATATAGGTTTTCGTCTCGAGCGCGACCTGCTGCATCACCGTCACCGCCGGGTGGACGCCGAGCGGCATTGCGTTGGCGAACAGGCTTTCGTCCTCGTGGCGGCAGAAATAATGCCCCTCGAACAATTCGGGCGGCAGGATGACCTGCGCGCCGGCGGCGGCCGCGGCGCGTACGGCCGCCGCGGTATGGGCGATATCGGCGTCACGCCGGCCGGTGAAGCCGAGCTGCAGCCCGGCAACGGTGATGTTGCGCATATGGTCCTCAGGCCGGCTGCTGCTGGGTGATGCAATGGAAACTGCCGCCGCCGGTCAGAATATGGTCGGCGCGCAGCCCGATGCAATCCCGCCCCGGGAACAGCGCGCCGATGGCCTTGACGGCCGCGTCATCGGACGCCGCACCATAGGTCGGCACGACGACGACGGTGTTGGCGATGTAGAAGTTCATATGGCTTGCCGGCACGATCTCGCCATCGCGTTCCACACGACCGGGGGACGGGATGCCGGCGATATCGACGCCGAAATCACGCGCCCGGGCATGGGCATCGACCAGCACGGCGTGGTTGGGATCATTGGCCGCCGGCACCGGCAGCGCCAGCAGCCCCGGCGCGACAAAGCGCGCCAGATTGTCGACATGGCCATCGGTGTGATCGTTCATCAGACCGTCGCCGAGCCACAGCACGCGCTCGATGCCGAGATCGCGGCGCAGGTGCGATTCGATCTCGGTGATGTCCATTTTCGGGTTGCGATTGGGGTTGAGCAGGCATTGCTCGGTGGTCACCGCCAGCCCGGTGCCATCGCAATCGATGGCGCCGCCCTCGAGCACCCAGCCGTGCCGCGCCAGGGGCACGCCCGCCGCCTGCGCGACGAACGCCGCAACGCCGTCGTCGCCGGGCAAGTCAAACTTCCCACCCCAGCCGTTGAAGCGGAACCCTGCCGCCGCGGCCCCCACCGGCGACGCCATGAACAACGGCCCGGTATCGCGCAGCCAAATGTCGCCAAAGCCATAAGCGTGAAAACCGACATTGCAGCCGGCAAGCATGTCGCGCGCCACGGCCATCGCCGCGTCGTTTGCAACCAGCAGTTCGACCCGCTCCCCCGCGGCGATCGCCCGCACCATGGCGGCGACTTCGACCTGGGCGGGGGCGAGATCGTCCTCCCACAGCTCGGCGGCGCTGGGGAAGGCCGTCCAGGTGGCGGCGTGCGGCGACCATTCGGCCGGCTGGCGGGCGGTCATCGGGCGAACGGGGCGTGAGCGGTCATGGCCATTGCTTGCCAGCCCCGACGGAAAGACGCAACGCCTTACCCCGTCGTCATCCCGGCGAGCCGAAGGCGACCGAAGGTCAACGCCGGGACCCATAAACCACAAATGTCGAAGCCATGTGGTCGCTCTGGCAGCGAGGCGAGCGTGTGCTGCTGTGACGAAGATTGTGGTTTATGGGTCCCGGCCTGCGCCGGGATGACAGGCTCAAACCCCCTTGAACCCCTGCGCCACCACATACCATTCGCTCGACCCCTTGCGGCTCGCCGGCGGCTTCACATGCTTGACCGTGGTGAACGACTGTTTCAGCAGCGCCGTCAGCGCGCCGTCGCCGCCGCCGGCCAGCACCTTGGCAACGAATGCCCCGCCCGGCCGCAGCAGCCGGCCGGCCATGTCGAGCCCGGCCTCGATCAGGCCCATGGTGCGCAGATAATCGGTCATCTGGTGGCCCACGGTGTTGGCCGCCATGTCCGACAGCACGATATCGGCCTGGCCGCCGAGCGCTTCGAGCAGGACGGCCTCGGTATCGTCGTCGAGAATGTCCTTTTCGAACAGGGTCACGCCGGTGATCGGCTCGATCGCCAGCAGGTCGATGCCGACGACCGTCGCTCGCGGCCGCCGTTCGAGCACGACCTGGCACCAGCCGCCCGGCGCCGCGCCCAGATCGACGACCCGCTCGACCTGGCCGAGCAGCGAGAATTGCGCGTCGAGCTCCTTCAGCTTGAACGCCGCGCGGCTGCGATAGCCGGCGGCCTTGGCGGCGGCGACATAGGGATCGTTGAGGTGCCGCGCCAGCCACTGGTTCGACGATGTCGAGCGCCGATGCGCGTTCTTGACCTTGACCTTACCGCCGCGCGACCGACCACCGGTTCCGCCCGGCCCCGCCCCGGCACTGCCGCCACCTTTTCCGCCCTTGCCGCTCGTGACTGTCATTTACCTGCCGCCCAGACGCCGTCGCGGCCCATCAGGGTCCGCAGGATACCTTCACGGATGCCGCGATCGGCCACCCGCACATCGCCGCCCGGCCAGCGCACCAGGATCGCCGCCAGGATGGCGCAGCCGGCGACGATCAATTCCGCCCGGTCGGGGCCGATGCACGCCACCCGCGCGCGTTCCTGGACGCTCTGCAGCGCGATCCGCCGGCACAGCGCCAGCAGCGGCGCATTGTCGACCGCACAGCCATCAACGCGGCGCCGGTCATAGCCCGGCAGCCCGAGCTCGACACTCGCCAGCGTGGTGATCGTGCCCGACGTGCCGAGCAGCTGCACATCGCGCACGCCGCGCGCCGCCAGCCGCTCGCGAAAGCCATCGAGCATCGGCCCGACGCGATCGAGCATGCGTTCATAGCCGCGCAACCGGTCCTCGGCGCCCGCCCATTGCGGCTCGGTTTCGGCGAGCGACACGACGCCC
>JANOCM010000710.1:0-2317 GCA_031412175.1 Alphaproteobacteria bacterium | reverse complement strand
CTCGTCAAGGCCGGCGACCGGGTCAAGGCCGGGCAGCCGCTGCTGCGCCTCGACGCCACCGCCTCGACCGCCGACTTTGCCAAGAACGACACCTCGATCGATGCGCTGCTGGCGCGCGCCGCCCGGCTCGATGCCGAAGCGCGTGGCCGGTCGCTGGCGTTCCCGGCGGCGCTCGAGACCGCGGCGCCGACGCTGGTCGCCAACGAACGCGCGCTCCACAATGCGCAATTGTCGAACGTCGCCACTGAACGCGATATCGTCCGCTCGCGGCTGCTGCAGGCCGAACGCGCTGCCGGCCAGGCCGATGCCGAACTCGCGTCGCGGACCGAAGTGCTGGCGCAGGCGCGCCGCGAGGTCGAGATCCTGGCACCGCTCGTTGAAAAGGGCGTCGAACCGGCAATGTCGCTGGTCCGCGCGCGATCGACCGAACGCCAGGCCGAAAGCGCCCGCGCTGCGGCTGCGGAGGCCGCCCGCCGCGCCGCCGCCGGACGCAGCGAAGCCTTGGGCGCGATCCGCAACGTCGAACAGAAGTTCCGCGCCCAGGCCTCCGAAGCCCTCGCCACGACCCGCGCCGAGATTGCCGCGCAAAGCCAATCGCTGCCGGCGCTCGCCGACCGGCTGCGCCGCACGGTGCTGACCGCACCGGTCGCCGGCCTCGTCAACCGCGTCCTCGTCGCCACCGTCGGCGGCTCGATCCGCCCTGGCGAGCCGCTCGTCGAGGTCGTGCCCGCCGGTGACACGCTGGTTGTGGAGGCGCGCGTCGCCCCGTCCGACATCGCGTTCATCCGGCTCGGCCAAAAGGCCAACATCAAGATCAGCGCCTATGATTATTCGATCTACGGCACCCTGCCCGGCGTCGTCGAGAACATCGCCCCCGATGCCGTCACCGATGAACGCACCGGCACGACGCATTTCACCATCCGGATCCGCACCAATGCGACGGCGCTGATGGGGGCCGATGGCGCCCGCCTGCCGATCGGCGCCGGCATGGTCGCCGATGTCGATGTGCTGGGGCGCGAACGCAGCGTGCTCAGCTATCTGCTGACCCCGGTCACCCGCCTGCGCGACTCCGCCTTCCGCGAAAAACTCTAGGTCGCGACGAAATCCTGGCGACCGGTACAAAAGCGTCGTTTCGGGCTGGAAACTGTAACCTGAAGTTCACAAACTGTTCCTAGACGACCTTAACGACGGCGTTGCGGCGGGCTTAAATCGGCGCAACAACCAGGGGTGGGCGGATATGGCTTCGACAGCGCGACCAACGGCATCACGGCGAGCCGCGGCCTAGCCCTGTATTCCTGCCGGCCGGTGCCGGACGCTTGTTTCATTTTTTGGTTTTTCACTTGTTTTCAGGGGTTTCCACATGGCTGTTCTCGGTGACATCGCGCTCGTTGGCTATGCTGCCGATACAGCGGGCAAATCCTTCTCGTTCGTCCTCCTCGCCGACCTGTCGGGCCAGACGCTCAATTTCACCGACAATGGCTGGTTCGCCGCCGGCGGCTTCCGCTCGGGCGAAGGCACCGTCAGCTACGCCGTGCCGGCCGGTACCGCGATCGGTACTGTCATCACCATCACCGGCCTGACCGGCAGCTTGAATCCGTCGACGGGCGGCGACCAGATCCTCGCCTATGTCGGCAGCGCCGCCAGCCCGACCTTCCTGTTCGCGCTCGATTTCGCCGATGGCAATGCGACCTTTGCCGCCGATGCCACCTCGTCCAACACCTCGGCCGTGCCTACGGGCCTGACCTTTGGCACCAATGCGCTGGCCTTCGGCACCGACAACGGCGCCTATACCGGGCCGCTCAGCGGCACCCGCGCCGAGATCCTCGCCAATATCGCCAATTCGGCGAACTGGACGCTCGATGACGCCGCTCCGGTCGCCTATGCACCAGCGTTCACCGTCGGCGGCGGCGGCGCGACGACTGTGTCGATCAACGATGTCAACGTCGTGGAGGGCAATGCCGGCACCAGCATCGCCACCTTCACCGTGACGCGCAGCGACAACAGCGGCGCCTTTGCCGTCGATTTTGCGACCGCCGACGGCTCCGCCACTGCGCCTGCCGACTATGCCGTCAACACCGGCACCCTGTCCTTCACCGTCGGCGGCGCGCTGACCCAGACGATTTCGGTGACAATCAACGGCGACACCGCCGCCGAACTCGCCGAAACCTTTACCGTTGGCCTGTCCAACATCGTCAACACCACCGGCACCGCGGCGATCAGCGATGCCTCGGGCCTCGGCACGATCGTCAACGACGACATCACGGTCACCGCCATCCACACCATCCAGGGCGCCAGCCACACGTCGGCGTTCGCCGGC
>JANOCM010000709.1:0-8895 GCA_031412175.1 Alphaproteobacteria bacterium | reverse complement strand
CGGTCAGCGGCGGCAGCGCTGCTGACCTTGCCTTCGAGCACGAGCGAGTCATTCGACGCCACGACACCGATGGCTTCGGTTGGCATCAACTCCGCCAGCTTGCGCTTCAGGCCCTGCGAATCCGGTGCGATGACAACGTCGATCACGGCGATCACCGCGCCCCGGCGATCGATCAGCGTGACGTTGGTCGATCCGATCGTCTTGCCAAGCACATAGACGGAGTTCGCCGACACCGGCACGATATCGGCGATGTCGGCATTGCCGACGATGGCCTTTGCCAGCGGCCGGTCGACCCGCAATGTCTGCGATTTGTTGACTGGCACCGTCATGATGGCGCCGGTGCGCGCATCGGCATAGGCGCCATAATCGACCGGCGCTGCCACCGCCGGGCGGCTGCCGACCGGCTTGGCTTTCGCCGGCTGGGCCTGGACAGGCTGGCTCAGCGTCGAAAGCAGGGCCGCCGCAGCAAGCATGCCCCAACGCTGGGTCCAGACGGTCGCAGTGGCCAGATGCGCCACGAACGGCGATTCCCTTTGCACGTTCAGGTTGCTCATCTCGATCAAGACCCCGATGGCACGGAATAGCGGGTGGCAGCAGACCCGCGGAAAACCTCGACCGATGGCCCGCTGGGGCGTGGCGCGACTGCCGGGCCGCCGCCAGCTGCCGGCGGTGCCGCCGCGGCCGGTGCGGCGGCGCTCTGCCTTTTCAGGACACGGGTCACGGTACCGTCGTTGAGATCGAAGATCTGCGCCGTTTCGAGCCGCAGGCGGCTTTCGTCGACGATGTTGCGAAGCGACAGCGACAGGCTGCCGACATTCTGGGCCAGCGCCAGCTTCTGCGCCTGCAGCGCCGTCACCTCGATCGTTGCGGTGCGGGTCACTTCCGGCTTGTCCTTGCCGACATTGCTGTCCTGGCCGACCGCCAGGACGCGAACATTCTGCACGAGCATGTCGGTATACGGCAGGCTGTCGCCGTCGGCGGGACGCGTGAGGAAGACATCGACACGATCGCCCGGCGCGACGAACCCCCCCGCCGCCGAGGATTCCGAGATCGGGATCGAGGCGGCGCGCATCGTGGGGCCGAGGAGCGCCGACGCGCTGAGGCGACTTTCCTTGCCGGAAAGCGCTGCGGCGGTGACCAATTCATTCGTGTCGATCGCGCGCAGCGCCACCTTGTCGTTGTTGCCGACCGCGTCGACAATGCGCTGGAAGGTGCCGGCGGGCAGGCCGGCAGCCGGCCAGGCCACGACCTTGAGCTTTTCAGCGGTGATCTTTTCGCCAAAGGCAAAGGGCTGCGACGCCACGACGGCCGATACGGTCTGGACAGCGTTGGCGGTCGCGACCGGCTTGTTGGCATCGGGCAGCAGGAACATCCGCGCCAGGAACACCGCCAGCATGCCGAGCACGACGGCGGCGACGAGCATCATGATCGACGATCTACGCATCGTACGTTCCCAAGAAAACGGGTCGGGCAGGAGCATTCGCATCGAGGTTCACAACGACACCGCGCATCATAGCTTGCGGTGTCCGGCGACGCAGGCCGCCACCAGACCGGGATTCGATCGCGGCGCCGTGGCGGCGCTCTGCGTTCGAAAAACCTGGCTGCATGTCCAAGATGATCGTTACCCCCAAAATTGCGGCGGCTTGTGGATCAACTGTCGATCCCACCGGCCCCCGCCTGTCCCCCCGAAAAAAACCTTAACAATCTATCAATATACGAGACATTCTTCAATTTCGGACTCATGTCAAGCAGTGTGTCGTTTCTGACAGAATCCCGTGTCGAAAATATCACACTCGGTGTCCGAGCATCCTGGCGCGCAACCCAAGGATCGGGCGGATGCCGTCAGCTGCCGTTGGAGAGGCGAACGGAGGCCGAGCTCAGCCGCGCGTTGACGGCTGTTCCCAACTGGGTGCCGCCCGCAATGATTGCGATGCAGATCAGGCCGAGCAGCAATGCATATTCCGATGAACTCGCAGCTTGGCGGTCATGGCGCATCGCCGTTAAGATTGCCCTCATAGTCCAGCCCCCCGGCCACGTGTCATTCGCCGCACACCCGCAATTTCGACAACGCTCGCGATATAGGAGTGACGGTCGTGCCCGGCGCGCGGTGAAACACCGTATCGGCCCGGTCGGTCGTGGATGCCGTCAGCGTGCCTTGCCCCAGGCGTCGTTCGGCATGGCCGGGGCCCGCACCTGTTGCCAGGCGCGGGCCCCGTACATGATTACGAAGCGTTCGAGATGGTCGAAGCGGTGGCCGACAGACGCGTGTTGATCTGCTTGCCGAGGCTGCTGGCGCCAGCGATGATGGCGACGCCGACCAGCGCGATGATGAGCGCGTATTCAGCGGCCGAAGCGCCCGAGTTGTCCGTCTTCAGATTGCGAAGAATCTTGATCATTACCCTGTTCCCTCTGTTGTCGGCCTGAGCCGGATGATGCCTCGGCATCCGGACGACTCCGGATGAACAAAGCAAGGACCGCCGTTTGTCCGGGGAGGGAAGAATGAACAGCTCACCCCACCCCGAGCGACAACCCTTAAGGCTCAATAACAAAGGCTGGGAAAAGACACAACATTAAAAGGAGGTTGGCCCGCATTGCTAACATCCGACCTTACATACGAAGGTTGAAGACTCTCTAATATTTACTATCCGCTAAGCAGGATAACCAACTGATTTTCGTGCCAAAAACGACTATATGCACAGCATCATGCACAGGCTGGATTCAGCGTGACGAAGGCTTCACGATTTTACAATTATCGGCATCGACCGTGCCGAATCGGGGGCCTCCAACATCGCTGGGCAACGGGCCTCAGGCCGCGGTCACGCGTCCCTGACGGGCCATTTCCCATGCCAGGGCATGGCCGACGATTGCTTCAATATCGTTAAACTTCGGGGTCCAGCCGAGCGCCGCAGCGGCGCTCGCGTCGGCAACCAGCCTGCCCGGATCGCCCGCCCGACGCGGTCCGATGACGCGCGGCAGCCGCCTGCCGGCGACCGTTTCAAGCGCCGCCAGAACCTCGAGCACGCTATGCCCCTGGCCGTATCCGAGGTTGAAAACATGGTTCTGGCGGGGGGTCGCCAGGCACGCTCTGAGCATCAGGACATGGGCTTCGGCGACGTCGCTGACATGGACATAGTCGCGGATTCCGGTGCCGTCCGGCGTGTCGTAATTGTCGCCGAACACGGTAAATGAATCGCGCAAGCCGGTGGCCACATGGGTGGCGATTTCGATCAGATGGTGTGGGTGCTGGCTGTTCTGGCCCGACCGGCCCTGCGGATCCGCACCGGAAACGTTGAAGTAGCGCAGGATGCCGATCGACAGTCCGCCCCCGCCAAGCGCGTCGGCCGAAGCGATATCGCGCAGGATCTGTTCGGCCATGACCTTTGACCAGCCATAGGGATTGATCGGGGCAATCGGCGCGGATTCCGACAAGGGGGCGCCTTCGCGCTCGCCGTAGACCGCGGCAGTCGATGAGAAGACCAGCGCGCCGACGCCGCATCTTGCAGCGGCCCGGCCCAGTGCCAGCGTCTCGACGACGTTGTTCGAATAGTAATCCGCCGGCTGCGCGACGGAATCGGCGACGCTGATGCTGGCGGCAAAGTGCATGATCGCGCCGATATCGTGCCGTGCAATGGTGTCGGTGATCAGCGGCTCGTTGCCGGCCCGCCCCTGTACGAAGATCGCGCCACGGGGCACCAGCAGGTCGGATCCGGTCGAAAGATCGTCGACGATCACCACTTTTTGGCCGCGATCGAGCAGCGCCAGCGCCGCATGGCTGCCGATATAGCCGGCGCCACCCGTGATCAGCACTGGCGGCAGCGCGCTTTCGGCGATCTGTGGCAGCATCGGCCGGGCGGCTGGTGAGGGTGACATCGGTAACTCCATCGCATGACAACGGTCTGGCGCGCATCGGGCTGCGCCGGCCCGCGCCTATCATGCGGCCTGTCAGAAGAACAGTTTACGCAGCGATAGCGTCAAGGTGCGGCCTGTCGCGTCGATCAGGTCGCGCTGATAGCCGATCGGCACGGCGCCGCTGCTGTCGCGAACATCGACGCGAGCATCAGTGAGGTTGTTGATCGCCAGGCTGATGCGAGTGCCGCGCAGCCACGCGGCCCGCTTTATCAGCTCGGGACGCTGGCCCAGGTCGGCAAACAGGCGCAAATTGAGCGTCGCAATGCCGGAAAAGCGCAGGTCGCCGGGGGAATTGGTGGCGCCGCTGGGGTCTGCGAGCACGGTCGTGCCGCTCTGCCAGTTGAGGCTCAACCGCCCGCCGAGACCGCTTTTACCGACGCCGGCGCGCATTTCGATCTCGTGGCGGGGTTGCCCGCCGCTGCTGCCGACCGCCGAGCCGTTGAGCAGATCGAGCACTGGTACCCCGTCGCGGATCAGGATGCGATCCTGCAGGTGCCAGGTGTGGAACAGCGCGAGCTGGAAGCGGCCGTCGAGCCCGCCGCGGCCGCCAAATCCGCCACCACCGCCGCCTGGCCGGCCGCCGCCGCCGCCGGGGCCGCCCGGGCCACCACCGGGTCCACCAGGCGCGCCACCGGCGGCCCGGCGGGCCTCGAACGCCGCTCGTCGGGCCGCGGCTGCCGCAAGTTCGGCAGCGCTGGCCTTGAGCGGTTGCGAAAAGCTCAGGCCCCAGCGCAACTCCTCGCGATCATAGCTGGCAAAGTTCACCGGACGGTTGTCGATGGCAAGCAACTGGCCTTCGGGATCGCGCACGAAACGCTCAGGAAACGCCGCTTCGAGTTCGGCTGTCGCTGTAGGAAAGCTCGCTATCTGATTGCGAATCTTCGACTTGATGTAGTTCGCGGATAGCGTCAGGTCGCGCGTTTCGGATGGTTTCCAGGTGCCGCCGAGCTTGAACACCCGGCGGCTGTCGCTGCTCAGCCCGGGGTTGCCGCCGTCGATGCGGTTGATGTCGGCGGTCGTACCGGTGATGAAATCGAAGACCCTTACGTTCGGCGTCACCACCTGCGGGTTGCCGAGCTGCTGGATCGTCGGCGCGCCGTCCTGGTTGGTGACCGAGGCGATCAGCGACAGGCCGTCGATGGGCTTCCAGTTGAGGCCATAGCCGGTGGTCAGCAGCGTGCCGAAATCCGACAATTGGTCGATGGCGACGTTGAAATTGACCGACAGGTCGCCCAGCGCTGGCAGCACATCGTTACGCCGGCTGGTCAGCGGCAGGTCGAAACTGCCTTGGAAATTGCCTTGGGAACGCAACAGGTCGGTCAGCTGGGCGACCCCGAAGCGCGTGGCGTCGCTGCGCAGCGCCAGCGTCTGGCCACCGAATTTGAGGCTGGTGGCCACCGAGCCGGCGGGCAATGCGAACAGGGTGCTGCTGGTGACGAGCGCCAGGTCGGCGCTGTCGGTGTTGGTCCGGGCGCGATCCTGCAGCAATGTACCGTCGATCGCCGCCGGGCCGAAGGGGTTGAGGCCCGGGTCGCCGGCGACAATGCGCGCCTGTGCCGCCGCCACATCGAGGCTGCGATCGGTCCGCGTCGTGGCTTCGGCATGGTTGTAGTTGCCGGTCAGCGTCCATTGCCAGCGGCTGATGGTGCCGTTGAGCGTCAGTCCGGCGCGGCTGCTCCAGCTGTCGTTGCGTTGTTCGAGCGCGTCGGGGCCGTAGCGGTTGACCGCCACGTCGGTGGCAAAGGGGGAAAAGGGGTTGCCGGCGGGCAGCGCGAGGGTGACGCCGGGCAGGCCGCGCAGGCTGTTGGAGCGGGCTGCCTCGAAACCGCCGCTGATTGTCACCGCCACGTCGCCGAACACGCTGGTCGCATAGCTGCCGGCGAGCACCAGCGACCGGCTGTCGGGCAACAGTGTGCGATAGCGGGTGATGTCGGTGGTCGCGGGGACGTTGGCGCCGGGCACGAAGGCTGCCAGCGGCGGTGCCGCGGCGCCCGCGCCGGCCGGAACCGCTGCGATGGTAACGGGAACGCCGGCCAGGGCCGACAGGCCGGGGTCGATTTCGGCGCCTGCGGCAGGCGCGGTGATGTTGCCGCCAAGGTCGAAGGGCCGCCGCGGCGGCGCCGAGAGGATGCGGCGATCGGTTTCGAGCAGCGCTGTGTCGCGGGTCAGCGTGGCCTCGAGGCTCAGCCGCTTGCCGTTGCGGATACGCAGATAATTGGCCTCGCCCTTGTAATTCTGGCGGTCGCCGGCGCTCGGTCCGCCGATATCGACGTCGGCTGTGGTGGCGCGGAAGCGTTCGCGGAGCACGAAATTGACCACCCGCTGGTCGGCGCCGTAACCGTATTTGAGCGCGACTTCCTCGGGCAGGATGTCGACGCGGGCCAATGCCTCGGGCGGCAGGTTGCGGATTTCGGCAAAGCCGGCGATGCGGCGGCCGTTGAGCAGTACCACAGGGCCTTCACCGCCCCGCCCACGACCGCTGCGCGTCTGCGGGGCAAGCTCGGTCAGCAGGTCGGCAAGGGTGGCGGCACCGACGGCGCGGATGTCGGCAGGGCGCAACTGTACTTCGGCCGGGATGTCGCCGAGCACGGCGCCGCGTTCGCGGGTGCCGGTGACGACGATCGTTTCGTCCTCGTCGGCAGCGGGATTTGCGGCCGGATCGGCGGCTGGGCTGGCGGCCGGACCTGCCGGAGGCGCGGCGGGCGGCGCGGTCTGGGCCGCGACGGGCAACGAAATCAGTGTCAGCGCGGCCAGAATCGGGGCCGAGGCAAGACGGGCAGGGCCTGTGGTCACGCCATTCCTTCAGTGTGTCGGGGGGTTCGGGGGCAGTTGCTTAACGTGTCGGGCAGCGGGAATCCCCTGCCACGAGGCCGCAATGCCCCACGGCGACGTTGGTTGCACTGCCGGCGGGCGCGCGGCTATCGTTGCCGGATGCACAAACCGTTCCCGATCGGTGCCGTCCGCGCCGCGTTTCCGGCGCTTGCTCTTGCCGACAATGGCGTGGCGCGCGGCTATTTCGACGCGCCGGCGGGCACCCAGGTGGCGGGGCGGGTGATCGCGGCGATGAATCACGCGATGATCGACGCCTGCGCCAATGATGGCGGCGCCTTCCGCACCTCGCGGGCGGTTGGCGGCATCGTCTCGGCAGCGCATGAAGGCGCGGCGGCGCTGTTCAATTGCGACGCGGACGAGGTCATCTACGGCCTCAACACCACGTCGCTGTTCTATCAATTCGCCGCCTTGCTGTCGCGCGATTGGGCGGCCGGCGATGAAATCGTGCTGACGCGCATGGATCACGACGCCAATGTGTCGCCCTGGCTGCAGGCAGCGGCCGATCGCGGCGTCACCGTGCGTTGGCTCGAATGGGATCGGGAGACATTCGAGTTCGATTATGACAGCCTTGCCACGCTGATCGGCGCGCGCACGCGGCTGGTTGCGGTGGGGCAGGCGAGCAATTTCCTCGGCACCATCAACGATGTGGCGCGGGTTTGCGCCGCGGCGCGGGCGGTCGGGGCGGTGTCGGTCGTCGATGCGGTGCAGTCGGCGCCGCATATCAGCATCGATGTGCGCGCCATCGGCTGCGATATCCTGTGCGCCTCGGCGTATAAATACTTCGGCCCGCATGCCGCGACGCTGTTCCTGGCGCGCGACCTGCAGCCGAAATTGCGGCCGTGGAAGGTGCGGCCGTCGGTCGATACCATGCCGACACGCTTCGCGCCGGGCACGCCGAGCTTTGAAGCGCAGGCCGGGACGCTGGCGGCAATCGAACATTTCGCCTGGATCGGCAGTGAAACCGGCGGCGCCGCGGCGCACGCGCCGCTACGCGAGCGACTGCGCGCAGGGTTTGCCGCTATCACCGCCTATGAAACCGATCTGATGCGGCAGTTCCTGGGCGGGCTGGCGATGCTGGCCGGCGTGACCTTGCATGGCATCGGCAATGCCAACCGGCTGGCGTCGCGGGTGCCGACCTTCACCTTCACCATCGCCGGGCATGATGCGCCATCGGTGGCGCAGGCGCTGGCGGACCGCAATATCTTCTGCTGGTCGGGCTATTATTATGCTTGGGAGCCAGCGACGGTGCTCGGCTTGCGCGAGGGACCGGGGGCAATCCGCATCGGTCTGTCGCATTATAACAGCGTGGCAGAGGTCGATACGCTGCTCGCGGTGCTCGGGGACATCGCCGGGAGATAGGGCCGGGGGCACCCGTCAGCGACATTGCGACAGTGACGAGCGGCGCTCGTCCGTGCCTGCGCCCGAATGTCGCATGCTGGTTTAACCGGCAGGGAATCGGCCGACTACGACTAGACGCTAATAATGTGTTTACCTTCTTGTTCATCTTCCGCCGTCCGTTCCCGCTTTGCCTTCGCCGCCGCAGTCCTCCTCGCCGCCTCGAACGGCACGCTGGCGCCTGCCGCCGCCGACACCCTGACGCAACCGGCCGCCGCGACAGGGGCACGCCCCGGTTTCGGCGCGCTTCTCGCTTCTGCGGAGGCGCGGCGGGTGGCGGACTGGATCGCTAGCACCGGTGACAATGGCGGCCGGCCGTACATCATCGTCGACAAGGTCAACGCCCGGCTGTTCCTGTTCGATGGGGGCGGCAGCGTCCGTGCCTCGGTGCCGACGCTGATCGGCGCTGCCCGCGGCGATGATTCGGTGCCCGGCATCGGCACGCGCCGGCTCGCCGCGATCAGGCCGGCGGAGCGAACCACCCCGGCGGGGCGCTTCGATGCGACACTTGGCCATGACAGTTCCGGCGAGGACCTGTTGTGGGTCGACTATGATACGGCGATCGCGCTGCACCGCGCATCGGATCGCAAGCCCGGCCATTCCGCGAAAAGCCGTGTTGCCCGGCTCGAAAGCGCCGGCATCGCCGACAATCGCGCCTCCTATGGCTGCATCGGCGTGACCACGGCGTTCTTCGACGGCTTCATCCGCCCGGCGTTCCAGGCCGCCGGCGGCATGGTCTATGTGCTGCCCGAGACGCGG
>JANOCM010000708.1:0-3148 GCA_031412175.1 Alphaproteobacteria bacterium | reverse complement strand
GGATTGCAAGGGGTTTTCCGCTCTGCGGAGCGCCCTTTGCAGCGCCTGGCCATCGTCTGGCGGGTGATTTCGGCGCAGTTGCCGCCGCATTTCGTGGTGTTTCCGTCGTAGAACTGTGGGGAAATGCAGGGGAAATGCGGGGGTTTCGGAGGCTTTGCCGGGGCAACGGCAGCGGCTGGCGGCCGATTCGCGCGCGGCGGCCCCAAGTCGCGCCCTTCAATCCGGTAGGCGCAGCACGACGCACGGCGGTGCGTCGGCCGCCACCGTCACCGATTCCGTGATGGTGCCGTGGCGATCATCGACCGCGCTGATCACATAGACCCCCGGACGCGTCGCACCGATGCGAAACCGCCCGTCGGCGGTGGTGATCAGCGCGACATCGGGGGCCGGGGCCGGCGCCGATACCAGCATGACGCGGGCACCGGCGACCGGCTGGCCACCATGGCTTTCGACGATGCCGTCGATCACCGGCATCGCGGGACGCCGGCATGACGGGCACCGCCGAAGCCCATCGGGTCAAGCCTTCCAGGCCTGGAGATTGTCGAACACCGGCTTGGTGATGCGGGTGCCCGAATTGGTCGTGGCGCCGCCATAGGCATGGATCGCCACGCCATAGCGGTTGCCGTTGATGATGCGATACACCGGCGCGCCGCTCTGCCCGCCGGCGGTATCGATATCATAATAGACCTTGCGGTCGCCAAGCGAGGCGATCTTGTTGGAGCCATACCAGAGTGTGCCCGATGGCTTGTCGCCCGGATAGCCGGCGATGTTGACGATCTTGTCCTTGAGCGTCGCATCCGAATAGCTGCCAAAGCCGAACCAGCCGGTGGTCGCGCCAAGATTGCCGGGGATGATGATCGCGCCATAATCGAAGGTTTCGCTGCCGCTGCCGGTCCAGCCGGTGACGCTGCGAAAGCTCGTCGCCGTGACCGAGCCATAGGGCAAGGTGCCGGCGTTGCGGCCCGGCATCACGACGATCTGTTTCACCCAGCCGTCGCGCCCCGGCACGCCGCTGTTCTTGATATAGACGCAGTGGCCGGCGGTGGCGAGCGTGTGCGGGCCGATGAACCAGCCGGTGCCGATCCACTGGCTGTTGTCGCGCGCCGTGATCAGCAGCGAGGCGAGCGCCCGCCACGGGAAAACGCCGGTATTGGTGATGCGCACCCGGTCGTCGGCGCCATGGACGGTTTCGGTCTGGAAAACCGGGCCGAAACTGGCCTCGCCGATGTCCCTGAGGCCGACCGTGCTGGGGGCGATTGCCGCCAGCGACGATGTGCCTTCGACGCTTTCGGCGCTGCCCAGTTCGGCGGCCGGGCGATAGCCGGCGACTTCCTCGTAATCGCCACTGGTGCCGGCCGGGGCGCCCTCGCCACTGCTCGATTCCTCATGCGCTTCGACATGGCTGTCGCTCGCGGCGACCTGGTTGCTCACCGGTTTATGCGGATTGGCGGCTTCGGCGTTGTCGTGTTCAGTCGTCATCGATCGTCCTCCCAAGGGTGGTTTCAGCGATGCGGCCCGATTTTGTTGTGAACGGGATCATAACGAACATTAGCGAATATTTCATTACCGCCGCGACGGTGCCGGCCGGTCGCCGCCCCCAATCTGGCAGGTTCCGCCCGCGGCGCGGCTGGCCTAGAACGGTCGCCGCAATACACGGAGACCCCGCCCATGGCACTGCCGGCCGATCGCACGCCCGTCATCATCGGTGTCGGCGACATCATCGATCGCCCCGCCGACCCAGCGCTGGCGCGCGAGCCGTTGGCGCTGATGGCCGATGCCATTCGAGCCGCAGATGCCGATGCCGGTGGCGGCTGGCTGGCCCGCATCGATTCGATGGATGTCATCAACCTCGTCTCGTGGCGCTATGACCGGGTCGCGCAGCGGCTGGCGGAGCGGCTGGGCATCAATCCGGCGCGCGCCGTCTATGCGCTGGTCGGCGGCGAAACCCCGACGACGAAGATCCACGAGGCGGCGCTGCGCATAATGAACGGCAACAGCCTGATCGCCGTCGTCACCGGCGGCGAGGCAGCCCATGCCGTGTCGAAGGCCAAGGCGGCGGGCATCGACCTGCCCTGGACGCCGCCCGCCGCCAAACCCGAAAACCCCATCATCGGCAGCGAGCATGTCACCGCGCTGGCCGTGCGCCACGGCATCATGTCGCCGGTGCACGTCTATCCGCTGTACGAAAACGCCACAACCGCGGCGTGGGAGCTGACCCCGGCACAAGCGCTCGCCGAAAGCGGCGTTGCCTATCAGGCAATCTCCGAAATCGCCGCCAGCAACCCGCACGCCTGGGGGCAAAAGGCGTTTTCCGCCGCCGAAATCACCAGCGTCACCCCCGACAACCGCATGATCGCCTGGCCCTATACAAAACGGATGGTGGCCAACAATACGGTCAACCAGTCGGGCGCCGTGCTGATGACCAGCCTCGCCATAGCCCGCGCCGCCGGGATTGCCGAAGACCGCATCATCCATGTCCATGGCGGTGCCGCCGCTGCCGAGCCGATGGATTATCTGGCGCGCGACCAATATGATCATTCGGTGGCGCAGAATGCCGTGCTCGACCAGGCGATGCGCATCGCCAGCAACGGCTTCGACCGGGTCGAGCTGTATTCGTGTTTCCCGACCGTGCCCAAGATGGCGCGGCGGACGCTGGGGTTGGCAGCCGACATGCCGTTCAGCGTCACCGGGGGCCTCAGTTTCGCCGGCGCCGGGCTCAACTGCTACATGCTGCAATCGGCGTGCGCGATGGTGCGGTCGTTGCGCGCGCGCCCGGCGGCGCAGGCGCTGCTTTATGGCCAGGGCGGCTATGTTACCAAGCATCACGCGCTGGTCATCGGCTGCGACACCGCCGATCCGGCCGGCCTTATGCTGCCCAAGGACGTCCAGGAGGCGGCCGAGGCCGAGCGCGCGCCGGTGCCCGACCTTGATCTTGCCTATGCCGGGCCGGCGACGATCGAGACGTTCAGCATCGTCTATCACCGCGAGGGTGCGCCGGCGCACGGCAGCATCGTGGGCCGCACCCCCGCCGGCGCACGGGTGTTCGCGCGGGTCGACATGGCGGACGCGGGGGTTGGCAGCCGACATGCCGTTCAGCGTCACCGGGGGCCTCAGTTTCGCCGGCGCCGGGCTCAACTGCTACATGCTG
>JANOCM010000707.1:0-4645 GCA_031412175.1 Alphaproteobacteria bacterium | reverse complement strand
AGGCGGCGGCACCTTTGCCTATACGACCGTGGAGGCCGACCGGCCGGCGGCATTGGGCATCCAGCGCGGCGGCAAGGAGATCGCCAGGATCGATTTCAACAGCGACTGGCGCGCCGGCAAGGTGATGGGCAAGCTCGAGCGCGTCACCTGGACGTCGACAAAGGACGCGCTTCCGATCGAGGGCTGGGTGCAATATCCGCCGAATTTCGATCCTGCGAAGAAATACCCGATCGCGCTAGAGATCCACGGCGGGCCGAACACCGATTACGGCCCGTATTTTTCAATCACCCACCAGATCTATGCCGCCGCCGGCTATATCGTGCTGTTTTCCAACCCGCGCGGCTCGATCGGCTATGGCGAGAAATTCGCCAATGCCATCGACAAGGCCTATCCCGGCGATGACCATGCCGATCTGATGGCGGGCGTCGATGAAATGCTGAAACGGCCGTATGTCGATGCCCGCAACCAGTTCATCGGCGGCGGTTCGGGCGGCGGCGTGCTGACCACTTATGCCATCGCCCAGACCGATCGCTTCCGCGCCGCCGCGGCGCTGCGCCCGGTCACCGACTGGACGGTGCAGGGGCTGACATCGGACATCGTCGCCGTCACGCTGAAGAACTGGGTGCCCGGCACGCCTTGGGACAACCACGACGATTACTGGCGGCGATCGACCCTCAGCATGGTCGGCAAGGTCAAGACGCCGACCATCCTGATCGACGGCGAGGCCGACTGGCGCACGCCGATCGGCCAGAGCGAGGCCTATTACCAGGCGCTGAAATGGCGCGGCATCGACACGCGGATGGTCCGCCTGCCCGAGGCCGGGCACGGCATGGGCCGGCCGAGCCAGTGGCTGCAGACCAACCTCGTGGTCGTCGACTGGTACAACAAATATCTGGTGAAATAGCCGCCGCAGCTTCCTGAGAAACTGCCGCCGGCGGCGTCAGGTGGCGATTGCCGCCTGCCGCCGCCGCGCCGCTGCACCGACAAGGCCGAAACCGGCGATCAGCATCGCCCAGCTGCCGGGTTCGGGCACGGCGCCATAGGCGATCTGCCAGTCGAAGCGCGCGGTCGCGTTGCCGACCGCGTCGAGGCCGTCGTTGGAGCTGAGGTTGCCGAAATTGTAGATGCCGACCGTGTAGGTCTGGCCGTTGACCAGCGCGATCGAAAAGCTGCCCGCACCGTTCGGATCGTTGACGCTGCCGCCATAGGGGCCGAACGGCAGGTCACCGCTGCCATAGGCGGGCTGCAACCCGAACAGGTCGCCTGTGCCGACAATGGTGTAGTTGCCCGAAAAAGTACCGTTGCCGGTGGCGGTGAACGTGTAGGTCCAGTTCGGAATCGCCAGGTTGGTTTCGACCTTGGTGAAGGTGTCCGACCCGCCGGTCGCAGCATTCCAGCCCCAGTCGATATCCAGCGAGCCGGCGTCGGCCGAGGCCCAGCTGGCCGAAACCGCAACGTTGCTGCTGACGCTGTAGTTGCCGTCGGTGATCGTGCCAAAGCTGTTGGCCGTGATCGTGCCCGGCCCGTTGAGCATCCCGGGTGCGGTCGAGATGCCGTTGGTCGCCGCGCCAAAGGTCGCCAGCGCCCCGGCGGCAACCGTGCCGTTGCCGAAGACCGTTGCATGGGCAGGCAGCGCCGCAAGCAACAAGAGCCCAGGAATTACAAAAACGCGCATCTGCCAACCCCCTCGCCACCGCCATGGTCGTTTCAGTTGGATAACGTGCGGCTTGCCGCCGCAATAGCGACGCAAAGGAGGTAGGCTTGCCTCTTTGGGAGTAGCGGCTCAGGCGGCGCGTTTCAGCCGCGCCGCATAGCCCTTGCGAAACTTGGCGAGCTTGGGCGCCACCACCGCGGCGCAATAGCCGTTGTTGTTGCCGACGCGTTCGAAATAGCGCTGGTGATAGGCCTCGGCCGGATACCAGGTCGAATCAGGTTCGATGCTGGTGATGATCGGATGATCCCAGACCGGCTGGTTGCGCGTGATCGCCGCCTCCGCCTCGGCGCGCTGTCCTGCGTCGTGCGGGAAAATCGCCGAGCGATATTGGGTGCCGGTGTCAGCGCCCTGGCGGTTCAGCGTGGTCGGATCATGGGTGTGGAAAAAGATGTCGAGCAGGTCGGAATAGGCAATTACCGCCGGATCGAACGTAATTCTGATCGCCTCGGCATGGCCGGTGCGGCCGGTGCAGACGGCTTCATAGCTCGGATCGGCAACGCTGCCGCCGATATAGCCCGATTCAACCGAATCAACGCCTTGCAGTTCGTTGAACACGGCTTCCGTGCACCAGAAACAGCCGCCGGCCAGTGTTGCGATCGCCATGTCATGCCTGCCTTTCATCGCTCAATTTCCGGAAAATTAAAGTTTCCGTTGCGTGGGTGTAAGGGTGTAAACGATTGTACGTGGACAGCCCCTAGATGGGGATTGTCGCTCGGGGGGTCAATTGGGGCGTTTTGCCGGGGTCCAGGCGTTTGTGCGTTCGGTGAAGGCGGCCACCAGCCTGCCCGAAGTGTCACAGGTGCTGAGCGCCGCCACCCGCGATTTCAGTTTCGATCATTTCGCGCTGGTTCAGCAGGTCAAATCGCGCCTGCCGATCGGCCCGGTGCAATTGTCGGACTATCCCGAAGCCTGGATCGACCTGCTCAGCACCACGGCCTATTATGTCCATGATCCGGTGCTCGTTGCCTGCCAGAAATCGGTGGCGCCCTTTGCCTGGAACGACCTGCCGGCAATGCTCAGCCTGTCGAAGCACCAGCGGGCCTACATGGATAATGCCCGGGCGGCGGGGCTCGATGCCGGCTATACCATTCCCATCCATGTTCCCGGCCAGGCGTCGGGCCTGTGCAGCTTCGTTACCACGCGCGGCCGCGCGATGCCGGCGGAATCGCTGCCGGCGGCGCAGTATCTGGCGTGTTTTGCCTTCGAAGCGGCGCGGCGGCTGGTCAGCGATGGCCCGCCCGGCGGGCCCGCCGGCGGCGAGAGTGTGGCGACGGACGACCCGCCGCGGCTGACGCAACGCCAGCTCGATTGCGTCGTGCTGGCGGCGCGCGGCAAATCCAACTGGGTGTCGGGGCAGCTGCTTGGCCTGTCGCCCGACACCGTCCACAAATATCTCGAAAGCGCCAAGCGGCGCTATGGCGTGTCGAGCCGCACCGAACTGGTGGTGCGGGCGCTGTATGACGGCCAGCTCAGCTTCAAGGACGTCATGGACGACCGCGATTAGTGTAAACGGCTGGTTAACAGCCCGAAAATTGCGACGATCCGCATCCGCAATGGTTATTGTTGCGCAAAAATGTTATCCACAATGCCGACTCGGGGGAGAGTCGGACGATTTGGCCAACGGCTGCGCGACCGTGCGCTGCGGTGACCTTATCCAGACGCTACTCCCGGGCGTAAAAAATCGGGTCGTGCAATGAATCCATATGAAGCGACTTTGCCCAACATCGTGGCACGCGTCGGCGCGTGGGTCCGCGGTTTGCTGCGACGATATCGCAAACCCCTGCTGGTCATCGGCGCCGCCGGTGCCACCGTCGCCATCAGCATGGGCGCCACCCCGGCCCCGGCTATGCACCACGACGCCACCGTGATCGCCGCCACCCGCTAGCCTGCGGCCGCAACTGTCGAATTAGGGGCACGCCCCGGCTTCCATGCCGGACCATCGCCTGTTACCCACCCTGCAAGCGGCAGCGAAGCCGCCACCCCGGGGAGGCCAATGGCAAGCAGCGACGCACATCCGGCAGCAGCAGCCGGAGACCCGAAAGTCCCCCCCGTCGGCGGCGCCTATGCCCGCTACGTGCTCGGCGTGCTGGTGCTCGTCTATGCCATCAACTTCATCGACCGGCAGATCCTCGCCATCCTCGCCGAAGACATCAAGCGCGACCTGAAGCTCAGCGATTCCGACCTTGGTTTCCTCTATGGCACCGCCTTTGCGGTGTTCTATGCGCTGTTCGGCATTCCGCTCGGGCGGCTTGCCGACAATTGGGTGCGGACACGCCTGCTCAGCCTCGGGCTGTTCGTCTGGTCGACGATGACCGCGCTTTCGGGGCTGTCGCAAAGCTTTGGCCAGTTGAGCGCGGCGCGCGTCGGCGTCGGCATCGGCGAGGCTTCGGCGAGCCCGTCGGCATTTTCGATGCTGTCGGACTGGTTCCCCAAGGAACAGCGCGCGACGGCGCTCGCCATCTATTCGGCGGGGCTGTACGTCGGCGGCGGCGTGTCGCTGCTGATCGGCGCCGTCGTCGTCAAGGCGTGGAATGCCGCCTATCCGGTGGCCGGGCCGCTCGGCCTTGTCGGCTGGCAGGCGGCGTTCCTCGCCGTCGGCATTCCGGGGATGATCCTGTCGTTCTGGGTCTCCACCCTGAAGGAACCGATCCGCGGCCGCGCCGAAGGGCTGCCCGAGCCACCCAAGGTTGAAAATGTCGGCCGCAAGCTGTGGGAGGATGTGTGCAGCGTCATCCCGCCGCTGACGCTCGTCCACCTGGCGCCATTCGGGGCGCGTGTGGTCGCCACCAATCTCGCGGTCGCTGCGGCCTTTGCGGCGCTGGCCATGCTGTTGATCGGGGTGACCGGCGATATGGCGCAATGGGTGGCGATCTGCCTTGGCGGCTATGCGGTGACCAGTTGGGCACAATCATTGAAGCAGCGCGATCCGCC
>JANOCM010000706.1:0-8288 GCA_031412175.1 Alphaproteobacteria bacterium | reverse complement strand
GCCGGGTTGCCCCACAGCCGGTTGGCGGTCGGCTTGCCGCGCCGCAGGCCCGAGACATCGACGACATCGTCGTGCAGCAGCGTCGCGGTGTGGATGAACTCGACCGCGGCGGCGAGCTTGTGGTGGCGAGTGCCGCCATATTCGAGCAAGGCCGCGCAGCCCAATGTCAGCATCGGCCGCAGCCGCTTGCCGCCGCCGGCGATCAGATGACCGGCGAGTTCGGGGATCAGCGCGACCGGCGACTGCATCCGGTCGATGATGACATGGTTGACCTGGGTCAGCCCCGGCGCGGTCAGCCGCACCAGCCCAGCCAGCGACGGATCGGCGCGCTTTCGAAGGGGGTGGACAGTCGCGGTCACGGCGTCAGTCATTAGCCGCCATTCATAACTGTGCAACCCCGCCGCTTGCCACCGCGCGCTTCCGCCGCAAAGGTGTGGCGGAATTGACGACATTTGGGGGCGACCGTGCCGGACGAAACGCTGAATGGCTATCGCGACAGCATCGACAACATCGATGCGGCACTGGTGTTCCTGCTCGCCGAACGCTTCAAGGTGACGCAAGCCGTCGGCCGCTACAAGGCCAGCGCCGGCCTGCCCGCCGCCGACCCGGGGCGCGAGGCGGCGCAGGTAGCCCGGCTGCGCGCGCTGGCGGAGACGGCGAAGCTCGATCCGGAGTTTTCGGAGAAGTTTTTGCGGTTCATCATCGACGAGGTGATTCGGCACCACCAAGTGGCGGCGAAAGCCTAACCCGTCACCCCGGCGCAGGCCGGGGCCCATAAACCACCGGCTTTGTTACCTTATGACGCCCTCAAGGCTCGGTTGGCTGGGCCACAGACCTGTGTTCGGCGGTTAAGCGAAAGCTGTCATGGCGGGGGTCGGCACCGACGCGCCGAAGATCGTGGTTTATGGGCCCCGGCCTGCGCCGGGGTGACAGGTTGGTGTGGGCGCGCGCGACGACAGCTAAACCCCCGGCAAGGTCAGCCGCACCAGCAGCCCGCCCAGATCCTCCGACTCCTCCAGCGCCACCGATCCACCGTAGATTTCGGCGACATCGCGGACGATGGCGAGGCCCAGCCCCGTCCCCGGCTTGTCGGTATCGAGCCGTTCGCCGCGCGAGAACAACCGGGTGCGCGCGGCCTCGGGGATGCCCTTGCCGTCGTCCTCGATCAGGATCTCGACCACCCCCGGCCCGCCGCCGACGGTGACGAACACCCGACCGCCGCCATGCAGCGCGGCGTTGTCGACCAGATTGCCGACCATTTCATCAAGGTCCTGGCGTTCGCCGCGAAACACCTTGCTCTTGTCGCCGGCGATATCGATGGTGACATTACGGTCGCCGTGGATGCGCGCGACGGTGCGGGTGATCGCTTGCAGGGTCGGCCAGACATCGGCGCGGCTGGTCGAGGCACCGCGGCGGCCGGCGGCGCGGGCGCGCGCCAGCTGGTGATCGACGTGGCGGCGCATGACCTGGACCTGCGCCGCGACCGTCTGCGCCAGCGCGTCGTCGCGACCCTGGCTTTCGCCGATCAGCACGCTCATCGGCGTTTTCAGCGCATGGGCGAGATTGCCGGCGTGGCGCCGCGATGCCTCGGCCTGGCGTTCATTATGTTCGAGCAATTCGTTGATCTCGCTGATCAGCGGCGCGATCTCGTCGGGGAAATCGGTGCCGACACGCTTGGCTTCGCCCGACCGGATCGCGGCGATGGCGCGGCTGACCTTTTCGAGCGGCGACAGGCCATAGGTCGATTGCAGCGCCGCCAGCGCCAGCAGCGACACGCCGAGCCCGCCCAGCGACCAGAACAAGATGGTGCGCAACAGCCGCACCTGGTTGTCGAGATCGCGGGTCGATTGCGCCACCTGGAAATAGAAACTCGTGTCCGATCCCGGCAGCTTGATCTGGCGGCCGACGATGCGCAGCGGCTCCCCGGCGAACAGGTCGCTGGCATAGCGGCAGGGCTGGCGGCAATCCTGCTGCGGCGGGCCGCCAAGGATGCGATCCCATAGCGATCGCGAGCGGAACGGATCCTGGTTGGCCGCCGAAACCTGCCAGTACAGCCCCGAATAGGGCTCGAAAAACCGCTGGTCACCCAAGGGGCGCAGGAACCGCACCTCGCCGACCTCGTCGAGATCGGCGGCGCTGACCATCGCGGTCAGCGCAAAATCGAGCTGGTTGTCGAAATTGCGCGTGATCGTGCCGACCATGGCGCCATCGAGCGCAACGCCGCCAAGCCCGAGCAGCGGGATGATCCACGCCGCCGCCAGCGCGATCATCCGCAGCCGCAGCGATTTACGCGGCGACCAGCGGCTGCGTGGCCTGGCCAGCGGGGCTGCCGCCTCAGGCGGCGTCGTTGAGACTGTAGCCAAGGCCGCGTGTCGTGCTGATCAGATCGGGCCCGAGCTTCTTGCGGATGCGCGTGATGAACACCTCGATGGTGTTCGAATCGCGATCGAAATCCTGGTCATAGATGTGCTCGATCAATTCGGTGCGGCTGACGACCTTGCCCTTGTGGTGCATCAGATAGCTCAGCAGCTTGAATTCCTGCGCCGTCAGCTTGACCGGCTCGCCATCGAGCGTCACCCGCCCCGAGCGGCTGTCGAGGCGGACGCCGCCCGCGGTCAATTCCGATGTCGCCTGGCCGGCGGCGCGGCGGATCAGCGCGCGCAGCCGGGCGATCAGCTCCTCGGTCTGGAACGGCTTGGCGAGATAATCATCGGCGCCGGCATCGAGCCCCGCGACCTTGTCGGACCAGCTGTCACGCGCTGTCAGCACCAGCACCGGCATCGTCTTGCCTTCCTTGCGCCAGCGATCGAGCACGGTCAGGCCATCGATTTCGGGCAGGCCGAGATCGAGCACGACGGCGTCGTAATTTTCGGTGCTGCCGAGATATTGGGCATCCTCGCCATCGCTGGCGGTATCGATGGCATAGCCGGCGCCTTCCAGCGCCGCCTTCAGTTGCCGCAACAGGTTCGGCTCATCCTCGACAACCAACACGCGCATTTAAAAGCCTTCTTAGTAATTGGCCTTGCGCGCCCTTTTGCCGGTCCGCGCATCGACGATCACGTTGATGACGCTGCCATCGACCAGAAACCGGAACCGGTAGGTGAGCGTGGGAGCATCGAATTCCGCTCCGATATAGTCGCCCTTGACCTCCGATACCACCCGGCGGTGAATTGTCTCGAACGGCAGGATCTCGCCCGCCTGCACCAGCCCGCGCACCTGGTCCTCGATGCCGGCGGCAACCGGCGCAGCAACGATGAGCGCCAGCGCGATCAGGATGGGAAAACGGATGGACATCAGTTGGAATAGCTACCCTTCAGGCCACAGCCACTGCACCAGAGGCCGTGAATATCTGATGAATATCATGGACGAAGCGGCGTTCCTTGATAACCGCGAAACGACGCAAGGGCGAGCGCGGCACCGAAAGCGGTTGCGCGCCGCTGCGATCCGCGCCACTTGCCCCACTTCCCCCTGACGCCAATCGAAATTCATGCCCGAACCCATCCTCACGCTCGAAAACGCCGGCTTGCGCCAGGGCGGCAGCTGGCTGTTCCGCGGGCTCGACCTGACCATCGATGCCCGCGACCGGCTGGCGCTGATCGGCCGCAACGGCGTCGGCAAGACAACCCTGCTGAAACTGATCGCCGGCGAGATCGATCTCGACGAAGGCCGCCGCGCCGTATCGCCGGCGCTGCGCATCGTCCGGCTCGAGCAGGACCCCGATCTCACCGGCTTTGCAACATTGGGCGACTATGCCCGCGCCGGCAGCAATGCGCCGCCCGACCATCTGCTCGATTCGGTCGCCAGCCGGCTCGGCGCCGATCTCGATCGCGATGCCGGCACGGCGTCGGGGGGCGAACGCCGCCGCGCCGCGCTGGTGCGCGCGCTCGCCGAACAGCCCGATCTGCTGCTGCTCGACGAACCGACCAACCATCTCGACATCGCCGCGATCGAATGGCTGGAAAACTGGCTCGATCGCTACAATGGCGGCTTCCTGTCGATCAGCCATGATCGCACGTTTCTGACCCGGCTGACCAAGAACTGCCTGTGGCTGGATCGCGGCACCCTGCGGCGCGCCGAAGTCGGTTTCGGCGGCTTCGAGGACTGGTCGGAGCGCGTCGCGGCGGAGGAAGCCAAGAACGCGTCGAAACTCGATACCAAGCTGCGCGCCGAGGAACATTGGCTGCTGCGCGGCGTCACCGCCCGGCGCAGCCGCAACGAGGGCCGGCTGGCGAAACTGGTCGAACTGCGCGCGACCAGGAAGGCGATGACGACCGGCGATGCCGTCGCCAAGATCGCGACGACCGCCGACGACGGCAAGACGAAGGTGCTGATCGATGCCCAGCACGCGGCGATTGCGTTCGGCGGACGCCCGATCCTCAGCGACCTGACCCTGCGCGTGCGGCGCGGCGACCGTATCGGCATCATCGGGCCGAACGGCGCCGGCAAATCGACGATGATCCGGTTGCTGCTCGGCCAGTTGGAGCCCGACAGCGGTGTCGTCAAGCGCGCCAAGTCGCTCAACCCGACCGTCATCGACCAACGCCGCCAGCGCCTCGACGCCGAAAACGGCGTCGGCAAGACGGTGCGCGACGTCCTTGCCGATGGCGGCGAATGGCTCGAAGTCGGCGGGGTGCGCAAGCATGTCGCGGGCTATCTCAAGGAATTCCTTTTCGACCCGTCGGTTATCGACGCGCCGGTCGACGGCTTTTCGGGCGGCGAACGCTCGCGGCTATTGTTGGCGCGCGAATTCGCGACGCCATCGAACCTGCTGGTGCTCGACGAGCCGACCAACGACCTCGACATGGAAACGCTCGACCTGCTCGAGGAAGTTCTCGACGGCTATGCCGGCACGGTGCTGCTGGTCAGCCACGATCGCGCCTTTCTCGACCGCGTCGTGACGATGGTCGTGGCATTGGATGGCGAGGGCAACAGCGAGACCGTCGTCGGCGGTTGGTCCGACTGGGCAGCGTTCAACAAGGACAAGCTCGCCGCGGCGCGCACCGCCAGCCGCGACGCCAACCGCCCCAAGGCCGGCAACGCCAATGCGCCCGCAACGCCGAAGAAAGCCGCTGGCAAGCTGAGCTACAACGACGCCCGCGAACTCGCCGACCTGCCCAAGAAGCTCGAACTCCTCGCTGCCGCCATCGCGCGTCACGAGGCCGTGCTCGCCGACCCGGCGCTCTACACCCGCGACAACAAACGCTTCGCGTCGGTGTCCGCCGAACTCGACAAGGTCCGCGCCGACCTGGCCGCCGCCGAGGAACGCTGGCTGTTGCTGGCGGAAAAGGAAGCCGCGCTGGGTAGCTGACGTTCAGGCCGGCACAGGTCTCAAGCGCCGGAAAGCCCGACGTAACCCAAGCTGGCGCCGGCCAGGGCGTTGGCTGCCTTCAGCGCGGCATGGGCTTCGTCCGACAGGAAGAACCATGCAAGCGCCGACGGTGCACGCGCTTCGCCGAAAAGATGGTGGCCGGCGATGGCGTTCCGATCGAGAAAGACCTCGGGCGGGTCACGGTCAGTCGCGATCACACCATTCAGAAAGCGCCGACCGCGGATGACACGTTCATCCCACCGCACCCAGCGGGACGATCTTTCAAGGTCGATGGCTTCGACCTTTGGAATGCGGCCATGGTTGCAGAACCAATAGGGTTCAGGCCACGGCGTGCCATCACGCTGCCTTATCGGCAATGGCCGGAAATCATGAACATCGGGTTCGAGCGCTGCCAGCGCGCGCCGCACCCTGTCACTGACGGCAATGCCGTCGCTACGCGAGATGTCGACGAAGTTCGGGAGGATTTTCCGCGCGCTCGCCAGTTCCAGCCACGAGGCGGCGATCACGTCATAGCTGTACTCGACATGGTCGATCCAGCCGCCGTCGGGCCCCGTTCGCTGATATTTCGCGTCGTACGGCGACACGGACTTATTGTAGTGCCATTTCGCCGCTGTCGCCGACTTGGAGCCCCCCGCTCCCACGAGAAAATACGGCACCGGCGTTGCTCAGACAGGCGCCAAGTAACGAACACGTGCTGCCGCCATCTCAGGCGACCTCCATCCCCGGCACGATCTCGGGTTCGACATGCTCGGGCAACAGGATGCGCGTCGGCAGCGCCGTCATCGTGACCGGGTCATGCTGGCGAATGAACTTCTCGACCACCGGCGCAATGCTCTCGCGCCATTTGCGACCGTTGAAGATGCCGTAATGGCCGGCGCCTTCGGCCATGTAATAGGCCTTCTTGTCCTCGGGCAGCCCGGTCGCCAATTCGAGCGCCGCCTTGGTCTGGCCGAGGCCCGAAATATCGTCGCGCTCGCCTTCGATGGCGAGCAGCGCCGTGCGGGTGATCGCTTCGGGCTTGCACAGCTGGCCGCGGTGGACGAACTCGCCCTTGGCAATCGCCTGGCGCTGGAACACGACATCGATGGTCTGCAGGTAGAATTCGGCGGTCATGTCGCAGACCGAGCGATATTCTTCATAGAACGCCTTGGTCGCCATCGCGCTGTCATCGTCGCCATCGACGAGATGCTTGAACAATTCCCAATGCGATTTCATGTGGTTGGCAAGGTTCATCGACATGAAGCCGGCGAGCTGCAGGAACCCCGGATAGACCTTGCGCCCGGCGCCCGGATACATGCCCGGCACGGTGGCGATGACATTCTGTTCGAACCAGGCATAGGGCCGTTCAGTGGCGAGATCGTCGACCGAAGTCGGTGCACGGCGGGTATCGACGGGGCCGCCCATCATCGTCAAGGTCAACGGCGTGGCCGGATCATTGTTGGCCGACATATAGGCGACCGCCGCATAGCACGGGACCGCCGGCTGGCAGACGGCGAGCATGTGCGCGCCTGGGCCGACGATGCCGGCGAATTCGATGATATAGTCGATATAGTCGTTGAGATCGAAATGGCCGTCCGATGCCGGCACCATCTTGGCATCGCGCCAATCGGTGACATAGACGTCATGGTCGGGCAACAGGCGCTCGACGGTGCCGCGCAGCAGCGTCGCATAATGGCCCGACATCGGTGTGACGATCAGCACGCGCGGATCGTTGCGCCCCGACACGGCGCGGGTGAAATGCTTCAACTGGCCGAAGGGCTTGCGCGCGACGATTTCCTCGCTGACCGCGATGCTGGCGCCATCGATGATCGCCACGTCGAGGCCGAAATCGGGCTTGCCGCGCGGTGCATTGGCATGGGCGAAGACTTCGAGGCCGCGGGCGATGATCGGGCTCGTCGGCACGAACGACATCGGGTTGGCGGGGCTGAGCAGCCATTCGGAACTCGATTGCGCCATCGAACCGAGGCCGGCGAGCCAGGCGCGCTGCATTTCATAGGCCGTGTAAAGCATAGTGATCCCTCGTGCCCCGTCCGTGGCTGGCATTCGTCGTGCCATATCGCAGGTGCAGCATAAAGCCCAGAAGCGGCAGCGGCACCATTCTTATTATAGGCAGTGCGGCAATGCCACAGGTGGGCAGGCGATCATGGAGCCGCAGGCGACCCGCTACGCATTGAGCCGCACTCAAACCCCTGCTATCAGCCACCATGGCCACAAAACCCGATCTGCCGCCCGCCGAACAGCGCAAGTTCAGCCGGCTCGTCCTGCTCTGGCGTTTCGCCAAGGCCTATCCCGCGCAACTCGCCGCCGCGCTGACGGCGCTGGTCATCGCCGCGCTGGCGACCCTGGCCATCCCGCAGGGGTTGAAACTCATCGTCGATAACGGCTTTGCCAAGGGTTCGGATCCCGGCGCGGTCGCGCCCTATTTCTGGGGCATGCTCGGCATCGTCGTCGTCATGGGGCTCGCGACGGCGTTCCGTTTCTATTTCGTCAGTTGGATCGGCGAACGCGTCGTCGCCGACCTGCGCAAGACCGTGCAGTCGCACCTGATCACCCTCGACCCGGTGTTCTTCGAAGAAAACCGCCCCGCCGAGATCGCCTCGCGGCTGACCGCCGACACCGCGATCATCGAACAGGTGGTGTCATCCGGCGCCTCGATGGCGCTGCGCAACGCCGTTATGGGCATCGGCGGCATCGCCTATATGGCCGTGCAGTCGCCGAAATTGACCGCGCTGATGCTGCTCGTCATCCCGCTGACCATCTTGCCGATCGTCTGGCTGGGCCGCCGCGTCCGCGCCATGTCGAAAACCAGCCAGGATCGCATCGCCGGCGTCGGCACGATGGTCGCCGAAGTGCTCGGCGCCATCAAGATCGTCCAGGCCTTTACCCAGGAACGCCGCGAGGCAGCGCGCTTCGGCGACGCGGTCGAGGCGGCGTTCGATACCGCCAAGCGCCGCATCCG
>JANOCM010000705.1:0-10117 GCA_031412175.1 Alphaproteobacteria bacterium | reverse complement strand
TGGTCCGCGCCATGCCGGCGGCGAAGTTCGCCCCCGATACCGCG
Organism: Alphaproteobacteria bacterium; assembly: GCA_031412175.1. Taxonomy (GTDB): domain Bacteria; phylum Pseudomonadota; class Alphaproteobacteria; order Sphingomonadales; family Sphingomonadaceae; genus Sandarakinorhabdus. The sequence continues at coordinate 10,073 of JANOCM010000705.1, read as the reverse complement.
CCGCGCACCTTGTAGAGCTTGCGATAGTCGATGCCGAGACCCTCCTCGCGCACCTCATGGCCGAGAGCGGACAGCGTCGCGGCGGTAGCTTCGAGCGCGGCCTGAACTTGGCGGTCGATCGGCTTGCCCGACGCGGTTTCGGGCGACCAAGCAATGCGCAGCCGGCCGGGCGATCGCCCGACCTCATCGGCGTACAAGCCTGCCTTTGCCGGGATCGCATAGGGTGAGCCAGGCTCGGGGATGCCCGTCGCGTCGAGCATCGCCGCGCTGTCGCGCACCGTCCGGCTGACGACGTGATCGGCGACGAAGCCCATCGCATAGTCGAAGCCGTCGGGGAGGTTGGGGACGCGGTCGCGCGTCGGCTTCATGCCCACCAACCCGCAACAGGCGGCGGGAATGCGGATCGATCCCAGCCCGTCCGAGGCATGCGCAAGCGGCACGAGGCCCGCCGCGACAGCCGCCGCCGACCCACCCGACGAGCCGCCCGCGATATGGTCGGGGTTCCACGGGTTGCGCGTCGGGCCGTACAGCGACGTCTCGGTATTGCCGACAATGCCGAACTCTGACGATGCCGCGCGCCCGAGCAGCGTGACGCCAGCGTCGCGGTAGCGCCGCGTCAGCCCGGTGTCGGCCGTGTCGACAACATCCTTGCAGAATCGGCTGCCGCTGGTGCGCGGCCAGCCCGCGACGCCGATACCGAGGTCCTTGACGAGGAAAGGCACCCCCGCGAACGGCGCGTCTCTGAGCGGCGCGGACGCGGCGGCGCGCGCCGCGTCGAAAGCACGATGGACGACAGCATTGAGCGCGGGGTTAAGCGCTTCGATGCGTTCGATCGCAGCATTGACGATCTCTAGTGGTGAGACCTCGCGTGCGCGGATCAAGCCTGCGAGGCCTAGGCCGTCGTGGGCAGCATACTCAGCAGAATTCATGCTGTTACTCGTACTGGCGGATGAATCGACTCAACCTGCCACGATCCGCGCGTTGTGCCCATAGCCCGCTCGCGGGCCGACATGCTAAGCCACGTGTACAAAGGCTATCCCGAGCTTGATTGTGGCGAGGGCGACGAAGCCGAGGTATGATGCCTTGGCATTGTCGGATCGCGTTGCGACCCTCTGAAAGTTTTTGAGTGTTACACAGGCACTTATCGAAGGCACGTCAGCGGTATTTCTCGCGGTTGTGGAGATGGGTGTCCCGCGGTCGCTTTTAGCTGGGGTGACCGCCTCGACCCAATCTCGGTCGTTCAGCCCTGTCGAAACGCTGCTTCAAAGTGGACGCTCATTCATCTTGATCCGACTGCGGGCGCCGACCGCTTTTATCCATGTTAAACCTCACGCTGCGATCGAAAGGCGACATGCTGCTGCGCGCTTCGAACTCCGGCTAAAGGCCGCAGCCAGCCGACCGAACGTACGATGAGGTAGAATAGAGCCGAGCCTACCGCGGTCACGGCAACCAGCACGACGAACTCCGCTACAGCCCCGAGCGCCAGCGGCCGCAGCCAGTATTCGACGACTAGGATGATCGTCTGGTGCGCGATGTACGCGGGGAACACCGCCTCGGTCAGCGTCGCACGCCACGGATGGTCGCGGTTCCAGAAACGGTGTGCGAAGCCTAACAGACCGAGGATCGCGCCCCACATCGCTACCGTCCGCACCGTCCGAAGTAGCGCAAGCTCCGCATCGCCAAGCTCAGCGTTCTCGGAAAGGCTGAGATCAACTCCGGCCAGAACTGCCCAGGCCGCCAGCGCCGCCAACCCGGCCCAAGGCCAGACCACGGCGATTGTCGTCCACGCCGTTCTCGAGCGCGCCAGCCCGAAGCCGAAAGCGAACACCGAGCCATAGGCGACGTGGTTGTACCAGTCGTCGAACAGGCCATGCGTCTCCGGGAAGTGCGGGAATAGCCAGATGCGGAGTGCGGCGAACCACAACAGCGGCAGCAACACCAGCCGCCAGCCGGTGAACAGCCGATCGAAGCACGCCTGCAGGCGCTTGCGGAGCGCCGCGGGCAGCAGCGCAAGCAGCACCGCGAGCAGCAGCGAATAAACCCAGAGATAGGCGACGAACCACAGATGGTTCCAGGTCGGGACAGTGATGCCGAGGCTCTTGTCGAAGCGCCAATAATCGCCTGCCCAGAACGCCCAGAACCCAGCGCGATAGCCGTGGTTGACGACAAGATCGACCCACGCCTGGGGTGGCAGGACTACCGCCATGCCGACAACGAGCGGGATCAGCAGGCGCTTCGTCCGCGAACCCGCAAACACGCTCGCGCCACCTGCCTTGGCGAGCAGGAAGCGCGACGCCGCGCCAGAAATCAGGAACAGGAGAGACAGCCGCCATGGGTTCAGCAACAACATCGGTGCCTCCACTCAGCGCTGCGGGTGCGCCGTCTTGATGTGGAAGTCCCAAGGCACGAACACCATGCCGACATGGTAGAGGATGAGTAGCCCGAATGCGCATACGCGCAGCCAGTCGAGGTCATAGCGGCGTTCTTTAACGAGCGAAGTCATTGCCGGTTTCCGTAATTCGTGGTCGATAGTGGCAGGCTATGAGAGTGCCGCTACCGGCGTCTGCAGCGGCGGGATAACCGGCACGGCCACGGGGACGGAGGCAGGGTGGACGGGACGAACGGCGGGCCAGCGGGGGCGAGCGGCAATGCGACCATGCCGCCGCTGCGCCTGCTCGCCGTTATCGCTGCAGTCACTCTCGCGGTCGCAGTCGTTAATTCGCTGACAGTGCTCGATGATACCGCCGAGCGTCTCGACCCGTGGGAACCGTGGGTGTGGGAACTGACCAGCGCCACCTTCTGGATCGCGGTCGCATTGCCGCTCATTCGACTTACCCGGGCGCTACGCCCGCCGGCACTCCGCTGGCCGCTGGGCGTCGCCGCGCTGCTTTTGCTCAGCCTGCCGGTGTGTGGTGTGCATATAGCTTGGCTCGCCGTGTCGCGGAGCGCGGTCTATGCCGCTCTCGGATCGCATCACATGTACGACTGGAGCTGGCCACACGTCGTCTACGAGTGGCGCAAGGACCTGCTCACGATATTGACGTTTGCTGGCCTCGGGGTGGGCAGCGATCGCTGGGCGGCGTCGCTGCAGCCCGCGACTTTGCCCGTCGCGCCGCCATTCCGCCTTGAGGTCCGCGATGGCAACAAGCGGCTGTGGTTCGCGCCCGACGAGATCGAGCGGGTCGAGGCGGCCGGAAATTACGTCGAGCTGCACAGCCCGCGCGGGCCCGTGCTCCACCGCGCCACCCTGAGTGCCGTCGAGGCCGAGCTTGCCGAGCACGGCTTTGCCCGCATCCATCGCTCGCGGCTGGTGCGCCGCAACGCGGTCCGGGCGGTGGTGACGACGCCGTCGGGCGACTTCGAGGCGACGCTGCTGAGCGGGGCGGTAGTTGTGGGCAGCCGACGGTTCCGGGCTGGGTTAGGGTAGCCACTAACCAAGTAGTAGTGCCGCGGCGCCGAGCTAAATTGCTAGCGAACGAACTGCGCACGCCTGCGGGTCGGGCAGTCAAAGGCCACGCTTGAATATCCCTGCCGCCTACGCTTCTGACCCATATATGGCCATTGGGCGCTGATTGGTCGAACCCCTAGACTAGACGCCCGTTTATTTCGGTGTGTCTGGCGTGCATATGCTGCACTGTCCGTCGACTGTCCAGTTCTGAGAGCCGCCCTGAGCCGCTTGTGCGTCTGCTTATGGGGCGTTTTCGTAACGCCGACTTTCGACGACAGATGCGCGCAAAGCCGGATGGTTTACCAGGCATAATGCTAAGGCTTGGCATTACCCAGCCACCGTTGCGCAATCCGCATCCGCCAGGAGGGGGCCGCGGTGCGCAGATCATGCGTTCCACTTCGTGCTACACGGTATAAGGCGCTGCCAGTCGAGAGCAATGCCGCAAGCTGCAGTCAGCCTAAGCTCCCTCCAGACTTAGGCTGCCGCTCGCGGCCACGCCGACTACCAGAGACCAAGAAGCTTCAGTACAACGACAAGGATAACGGCCGCGCCGACAAGCCAGACGATGTTGTTCATGAGCACCTCCAACGATTCCGGGGCCACCTAGGTCCCCTACTGATCTGGCCACGCGCGCGGCCCCGTAAACGAAGCTCAAGTGGACTGGCAGCAACGAATAAACAAATTCAGTGACCAAAGGTTCCGGCAGCGTACCACGACTGTCCCGTCCCGTGTGCAGCAGTGGACGCATCACAGAGTATGCCGGGCACTGGCCCTTATACAGCGAGAGACTGAGTGCCTGCGACTATCGGCGCCAGCCGCACGCTGTCGCCGTTACCCGCTGCGAAGGATCGACCCCAAGCGCCCCCCGAACTCATGCCAAGGCTCAGTGATGTAGACTCATCATTGAGCAGACGGCCTACCGGCCGGCGCGCGGTCGCGCCTGCCCAAACGCCTCGCTCACCAGATCGCCCTTGTCCACCATGTCGGCGACATGGCCTGATCGGTGATTTCGCCATTCATGCTGCAGCGACCCAGCACGCCACAACGCCGCATGGAAAGCCAGACTGCTTGGCATCGTCTCGATCTCGGCTACTGTCCGAATGGCTGGCTATACGCAGCCTGAGTGCTCACGAGATTTGATTCAACCATTGCCACGCCAGAAAGCATTCCTTGGTCGCCCCCCCTTCCCCTGCCAGCGCTGCCGATCCTCATGTCCTGCTGAAGGCGATCCTTCCGTTCCGGGAGCCGCTTCGTAAACAGAGCCTGTTAGAGCTTGGCGTTACAGCGGTGCCCTTCATCGCCCTGTGGCTGCTCATCTGGCTCGCGCTCGGCAACGGCTACATGCTTGGCTTTCTGTTGACGATACCGGCGGGGGCCTTCCTGCTCCGGCTCTTCCTCATCCAGCATGATTGCGGGCATGGCGCTTTCTTTCGCGACAAGAAAAGCAATGATCGGGTCGGCCGCATTCTCGGGGTTATGACGCTGACCCCCTATGATTATTGGCGGCGCACCCACGCCATTCACCATGCCAGCACCGGCAATCTTGATGCGCGCGGCATTGGCGATGTCGATATGTTGACCGTGGCAGAATTCCTCGCGCTGAACCGTCGTCGCCGCCTGATGTATCGCCTTTACCGAAATCCAATCGTCCTCTTCGGAATCGGCCCCGCCTATCAGTTTCTGCTGAAACACCGGCTTCCCTTCGGCATGATGAAAAAGGGGTGGCGCCCCTGGTTGAGCACATTGGGAACGAACGCCAGCATCGCGGTTTTCGTGGCCGCCCTCACCTGGATGATGGGCATTAAGCTTTTCCTGCTTGTCCATCTCCCGATCACCCTCGTCGCCGCGTCGATCGGTGTCTGGCTGTTCTATGTCCAGCATCAGTTCGAAGGCACGCAATGGTCGGGCGGCTCGGATTGGTCGTTTCATGAAGCGGCGCTGCGTGGCAGCTCGCATTATGACCTGCCGCCCATCTTGCGCTGGTTCACCGCCAATATCGGCGCCCATCATGTGCATCATCTTGCCAGCCGCGTACCTTTTTATCGGCTGCCGGAAGTCATGCGGGCGGTTCAGGGCCTCGACATGGTGAGCCGGGTCACGATCATGCAGAGCTTCGCCGCTGTCCGCCTCACCCTGTGGGACGAGAACAAGCGGCGCCTGGTGTCGTTCGCCGAAGCGAGTTCGGCTTGATCGTGTCGACACGCTCCATTCAGCCTGACCTTGCCCCTGCCTGACGTCTTTCTTGGCTGATAGGATCAGACCATCGAAGGGGTATCTGGAATGAAAGACGGCGTTCGGGCGCGATATACGCTTGAGTTCAAACAGGAGGCGGTACGATTGGTGCGTGGCGGCGTGAAGCTTTCGGTGTTGGCGCGGACGCCGGGGTTTCGGCGCAATTGCTGGACAACTGGGTGAAGGCCGAAGCATCGGGGCGGCTTCGAGATGTTCGTGGCAAGGCGTTGACCGCCGAACAGATGGAGATTGCCCAGCTGAAGGCCGAGCTGTCGCGGGTACCCAAGGGCGCTTCGCCTCGCCCCATATGCGCCGTGCGGAAATCGGCACAAGCAAAGGCGGCGCGGCGCACCGCGCCACGCCGCCAGCGCTGTAGTCGGTTCAGAAGGTGAAGCGGACGCCGGCGCTAATGCTGTTTGTCTTCAGCTTACCGATGTTGAAGCCCGAGCTGGTATCATATTCGATCTGCGTGCCCTTGGCCTGCCGATACCGGTAATCGATGGTGATCGCTGTCGTCTGGCTGACATCGAAGGCGACCCCCGCGCCAAGCTGCCAGGCGAACTGCGTCTTTCCCTCGCCATCGAATTCGAACCCCGAAACGCCAAGCCCGCCACCCGCATAAGGGGTGATGCCCTTGGCGATCGGCAGATCGATCCAGATGCTGCCGATCGCCGACAGCTGGCGCAGCCGGCCGCCGTTGAAGCCGATCGTGTTGCCAGACGCGGTGCAACCATCCACCTCGAGATAGTCGCACACGTCGCTGACATCGCCTGCCGACAGCGTGACCGGGCTGCCGTTCACCCGGTCAATCGTGATCGACTTCAGGCCGCTGCGCGAATAAGCGAGCTCGAGATCGGCGCGCACCGTGCCGAAATCATACCCAAGCGTGCCCTTGAATTCGGCCGCGGACTTGAAGCCGAGCCGCCCGTCGACGGTATCGGTCGCACCACTGCCGCCAAACGTGCCGCCCACATCATAATACTGAATGCTGGTGTTGCCGAGCTTGGACGCCCCGACCGAAAGCCCGATATAAAAGCCCTTTTCAGCGGCTGCAGCTGCCGATGACATGGCAATGCCCGCCAGAATGGCGGTGAAGAACGTCGATTTATGCATGTTGCCCCCTGCTTGATCGTTGCGATCGCCGCCCTATCCCCGCGCCGGCGAACGTCGGCCATCGCCATTTGTAGGGTATCATGACGGAAAGTTTAGGTTTTCGGTTGAGCCGGTGATGCGAATGCTGGACATGGTCCCGACAGCAAAATGGGGGTCTTGCTTGAAGAAAGACGCACGCTTCGCGCCGGTGTTCCAGCGCCTGATCGATGCCCCGGAGGAATCGCTCGCCGCGCTGCGTGCCGACCCTGCCGGGTTCGAAGATCGCGCGCTGGCTGAGGAAAAGGGCGCCATCCAGGCCAATGCCCCGTTGTTCGATCAGCGCATGTTGGGGTTCATGCTTTTCGACGCCGACGGTGGCCGCTTGCCATTGGCGGCGCCCGATTGGGTGCCGCCGGTTGAAAATTTCGCGGCGCTGGAGGATCGCGGCGTGCGGCGCGGCGGCAGCCCTCGCTTCCTGGCGGTCGAAGCGCCCGACGGCCGCATGCTCCATCTGTTCTGGGCGCCGATCGCCGAAACTACCGATTGGAACTTGCCGGCGCGGATCCGTGCCGCTGCCGACGCCGGCGCTGCCGACCGGATCGCGCTGGTCACCGGCGGCGATGTCGATGAAGGCCCGATCGATGCGGCAGCGCGCGGGTTCAACCTGACCGATCTTGAACGCCGCGTCGTTGTTGGCGTCGTGCGCACCGGCAACGGCCGCGCGGCGGCGGCACTGCTTGGCATCGCCTATTCAACGGCACGCGAGGCTTTGGCGGCGGCGGCGCGCAAGATGCGCCAGCCCAACATGCCGGCGGTCGTCCATACAGTCGTCGCCGCTGCCTTCGGGATTTTCCCCGAAGATTTCAACGCCGCCGGGCTGCTGGCCGACATGCTGCAGCTTTCCGAACGCCAGGCGCAGATCGCGCTGCTCGTCGCCACCGGCCTGTCGCGCGAAGAAACGGCGCGCGCTGTCGGGGTGAGCGCCGCGGTCGTCAAGAAAGAACTTGAACTGGTGTTCGGCAATCTGGGGCTGGGCAGCGCCGCCGAACTGTCGAGGCTGATCGTCGAAGTCCAGGCGCTGCGGTTGTTCGCGCGATCAACCGATGGTGCACCGGGTTTCATCGATCCCGCCATCGAGCCGTCGCGCTTTGCCGTGCGCCCCAATGGCCGCGAAACGATCGCCTGGAGCGATTATGGCCCCGCGTCGGGCAAGCCGGTACTAATCGTCCACAGCAACTGGTCGTGCCGCGCGGCGCCGCGCCCGCTGCTGCGCGCGCTGCAGCGGCGCGGCTGGCGACCGATCGCGATCGACCGGCCCGGCTTCGGCGCCACCCACCCCGGGCGATCGACGCCGCAAGACCCGTTCACCCCGGCTATCGAGGATACGTTGCAGATCCTCGATCTCCTCAATATCCGCCGCGCGGCGATCCTCGCGCGCGCCGGTGCCTTTTATGTCCATGCGCTCAAATCGGCGGCGCCCGACCGGGTGGGGCCGGTGGTGCTGGTGTCGCCCACAGTGCCGACCGCCGCCAGCACCAGGCGACGCGGCATTATGGGGACGATGAAGGATATTTTTCAGCGCCCCCAACTAATCGAATTCTACTTCCGGGTGATTTCGGCGCAGTTGACGGCGGCGCGCATCGAACAACTGACCCGCGCGATCGTGAAGGGCAATGCGGGCGACACCGCGCTCTGCGACGATCCCGAATTCATCCGCGATCGCTTCCGCGCAGTGCGGCCGTTCACCACCGGCAACCTTGTCGGCGGCATCAACGAACAGGTGGTGATTTCAAGCGGCAGCTATGCGGCGGCGCCGCTATCGGCGACCGATTGGACGGTCGTCCATGGCGATAACGACAGCCACAACAGCGTTGCGGACGTCGACAATTATTGGCGTCCGGTTGTGCCCAGCGCATCGTTCGTCCGGCTGGCAGGCGGCGGCCGGTTCCTCACCTCGAGCCACCCGGAAGCGCTCGTGGATCTGCTCTAAACGGCAGGTTGAAGCCGGCGCTTTCGACACTTCCCGGCCGGCCGGCCGCCAGGCGGTCATCCGCACCGTGTGTTCGCGCACTTCCGGCGCATACTTGTTCGTTGTCTTGCTCACAAGGGCTCCACCTTCTCAGGAGTTGGAGCCTCCGGCAAACCCGGCGCGGTTCAATACCACGGCGCGACGTTGCCGCTACGGGTGATAACGACGGCCCGACCCGGAGCCATTGAGGCCAAAAGTAGCGGCAACTTTTCCGGCTATTTATACGTTGTTCTGGTTCCCAGCCCCAAGAGGAGCCTTTGATATGTTCGATAGCAACACCGACATCGCCACGCTGAATTCGCTGATTTCGACCGCTCTCGACAGCGCCGACGGCTATACCGAAGCCGCCAAAGAAACGGAAAACACGCAGTTCGCCGACACATTTATCGCCCGCGCCAACGAGCGCCGTAGCGTCGTCACTCAGTTGCAAGGCGAAGTGCGCCGGCTGGGCGGCAATCCCGAAGATGACGGCACCGTGCTCGCGAGCATGCATCGCACCTTCCTCGACCTGAAAGCTGCCGTGACCGGCCGCGATGACAAGGCGATCGTCAACGAAGTCGAGCGTGGCGAGGACCACATCCTCCACAAGTTCCAAGATGCACTAAAGGACGAAAAGCTCTCGCCCGAAACCCGCGACGCCATCCAGAACGCGTTCACCTCGGTCCGCACCGGTCACGACCAGATGCGCGACTTGAAGCATGCGATGGAGAGCCCGCGCTAAGCGATCCGCCGATGACGCATCAAAGGGGCCGTCCGAAAGGGTGGCCCCTTTTTCGTACGAGCCAGCTAGGGCCTACGCAACTGCGGCACCGCAACCGAATCGAACACCAACCCCCAAACCTTGCACGCAGATCATACACCCTTGAAGCATGGTATCCATCCGCCAAAGGCCACCTTGTCGACCAGGTGCAGGCCCGCTCTCAAGAGCGCTCGTATGAGCGCACACAGGGCGCGGACGATGGGCCAGATCACGGTGTTTTCAGGGCCTGAGCGCCGGCGGCGCTGGAACGATGAACAAAGTTCCCAATCCGTGATTGCTGGCATCCCGCAGCCTGACAAAGTTGCCACGCCGCTTTCCTACGCTAATTCCGATTGACGTGACCCCCTGATTTCATCCAGCGGGATTAGAGCTGAAGGTGACATCCGGCGTTCATTCGGCGGCTCTGAGGGCCGCGGCAGCAGCATATTCGTTCGGCGTCAGCCAGCGAAGCGATGTGTGAGGCCGGCTCACATTGTAGTGCCGGCGCCAGGCTTCGATTTTGGCCCGGGCGT
>JANOCM010000704.1:0-1722 GCA_031412175.1 Alphaproteobacteria bacterium | reverse complement strand
CGCCATCGCCAGCAGCGCCGTCATGCACCGGCTGCTCGCCTATTCGCGCGCCTTTGGCCTGACCGTCGTCACCCATGCCGAGGATGCAGCGCTGGTCGCCGGCGCGGTGGCGACCGAGGGCGATTATGCGACCCGGCTCGGCCTCGCGGCAGCGCCGGCATTTGCCGAGAGCCTGGCCGTGGCGCGCGACATCCGGCTCGCCGAAGCCACCGGTGCGCGGCTGCATATCCGCCAGGTGACGACCGCCGAGGCCATCGACCTGGTGCGCGCGGCGCGAGCGCGCGGCGTTGCGGTGACCGCCGGGGTGACGCCGGCGCACTGGCTGCTCAATGAAACCGCGGTGGCGGGGTTTCGGTCGTTTGCGCGGCTGTCGCCACCGCTGCGCAGCGATGACGATCGCCGTGCGGTGGAGGCCGGCATCGCCGATGGCACGATCAGCGTCATCGCATCCGGCCATGATCCGCGCACGCAGGAGGACAAGCGCCTGCCGTTCGCCGATGCGATGCCGGGCATGGCGGGCGCGGAAACCCTGCTGGCATTGGCATTGTCGCTGGTGCGATCGGGCGCGCAGACCCTGGCGCAGGTGCTCGGCGCGATGACCGCGGCGCCACGTGCGATTTTCGGGCTGCCCGGCGGCACGTTAAGCCTTGGCTCACCTGCCGATCTTATGCTGTTCGACGAAGCGGCGCCGTGGCGGATCGATGGCGATCGCTTCATCGGCGCCGGCAACACGCCGTTCGATGGCCTGCCTGTCGCCGGGCGGGTGAAGATGACGATCAAGGGTGGAGAGCTGGTTTGGCGCGGGTAGGTTTGACGGTCCTGATGCTGCTGGCGGCAGCGCCGGCGATGGCGGCGCGGCCGAAACCAGTGCCGCCGGTGCCCGCAGCGCCAGCACCGGTGGTGCCCAGCGTCAAACAGGGCGTCGAGCTGTGGCGCGCCGGGGATTACGCCGCCGCCGTGGCGATGTGGCAGCCTTATGCCAATGGCGGCGACGCCGATGCGATGTTCAATATCGGCCAGGCTTACAAGCTCGGTCGGTCGGTCCCCAAGGATCCGATGGCGGCGCGCGACTGGTATCGCAAGGCGGCGGCCAAAGGCCATCTGCCGGCGCAGGCCAACCTTGGCATCCTGCTGTTCCAGGCCGGCGAAAAGGCCGAAGCGGCGCGTTGGCTGAAAGCGGCCGCCGACAAGAACGAGATGCGCGCGCAATATGTGCTCGGCGTCGCCAGCTGGAACGGCGATGGCGTGCCGCGCAGCATGACGCTGGCCTATGGCTATCTGGCGCGGGCATCGGCGCAGGGTCTGCCCGAGGCGAAGACCGCGCTCGACAATCTGACCGGGGTGATTTCGCCGGTGGAGCGCGCCAATGGCTGGGCGGTGGCGACGAGCCTGGCCGGCGGCAACGGCGTGCCCCCCGAATTCGCGCCCGGCGCGCCGAAAACGGCGCTGGCGTCGAAGGACAGCTATAGCCGCGACCAGGTGATCAAGCCGCTTGCCGGCGGGCCGCCGCCGGTGATTTTCATCAAGCCGCAGGGCGCGCCGCCGCCGGCCCCGGCCCCTGTGGGTCTCGCCGCGGTTAATCCGGCGCCGCTGCCGCCATCGGCGCAGATCGTCAAGCCGGTGCCGGTGACGCCGCCGCCGGCAGTCGCCCCGGTGTCGGTGGCGAGCAATGTGCCGGCAAAGCCTGTTGGCGTTGCGTCGGCGCTGACCACCCCGCCACCC
>JANOCM010000703.1:0-2363 GCA_031412175.1 Alphaproteobacteria bacterium | reverse complement strand
GAGCATCGCCGCGAACTTCAGGCCGCGGGCGTGGACCTCGGCAAAGGTCAGCCGTTCGTCGCCATAGACGAGGAATTCCTTGTCGGCGTTCGACGCGAAGAAAAAGGCGAAATATTCGCGCATCGACGCCGGCGCCGCGGTAAAGGCGGGCAGGGTCGCGCCGCGCACCGTTGCCTCACCGACAGCCAGAGGCCCGCCGGCGGCGGTGATGCCGCCGATGACGGCATCAAGGGCGGTATCGAGCGCGGACTTCATGGCATTCCCCAGGGTGTCAGGTTGGCGAGCGGTTGGTCCGCTTCTTGGATCAGCGCCTAAATGACATGGCCTGCGCCATTTGCAACATTGTCAGCGTCAATAGCCAAGCATCCGCGCCAGCCGGTCGCCGTGGAACGCGATGTCGCCAAAGGTTTCCTGCGCGGCGCGCGCCCGCTTCATGTAGAAACCGATGTCGAAATCGTCGGTCATGCCGATGCCGCCGTGCATCTGGACGCCTTCGTTGGTCGCCAGCTTGGCAACCTCGCCCGATTTCGCCTTGGCCAGCGAGGCGAACATCGGCGCGCGATCGTCCTTTTCATCAAGCGCGACCAGCGCCCGCAAGGTGGCGGAACGCGCCAGCTCGACCTCGCAGAACAGGTGCGCAGCGCGGTGCTGGAGCGCCTGGAAGCTGCCGATCTTCTGGCCGAACTGTTCGCGCTGCTTGAGATAATCGACCGTCCGCGTGAAGCTTTCCGACGACACCCCGAGCATTTCGGCGGCGAGGCAGGCGCGCCCGGCATCGAGCATCTGCTCGAGAATGGCGAAACCGCCGCCGACGTCGCCTAGCACATCGGCGCCATCGACCTGCACGTCTGCCAGCGTGATGCGCGCGGCGTTGCGGCTGTCGACCATCGAGCGACGTTCGGCGGTGACACCCGCAGTCGTTGCGTCGACGAGGAACAGCGTGATGCCGTCCTTGTCGCGCTCATCGCCCGACGTGCGCGCCGCGACGATCAGCGTGTCGGCGACATGGCCGTCGAGGACGAAGCCCTTGGTGCCGTTTAGCCGGAAACCATTGCCCGACGGCGTCGCGGTCGTCGCGACATGCGCCGGATTGTGCCGGGCCGCTTCATCGGCGGCGAGCGCGAACAGGCGTTTTCCCTCGGCGATCAGCGGCAGATATTTCGCCTGCTGGTCGGCCGTGCCGCCGGCGACCAGCGCCGTGGTGCCGAGCACCGCGGTCGACAGCATCGGCGCGGCGCTAAGGTTGCGGCCGATCGCCTCCATGATCAGCCCGGCGGCGACATGGCCGAAGCCGGCGCCGCCATGCGCCTCGGGCACCAGCACGCCGGCGAACCCCATTTCCGCCATCTTCGCCCAGGTGGCGCGGTCGAAACCGGTGGAGTCCTTGGTATCGCGCAGCGCGCGGTGCTGGCTGACGGGGGCTTCGGTCTTGAAAAAGCCGTCCGCCGATTCGCGGATCATCTTCTGGTCGTCGGTGAGAACTAGGGCCATTTCTTCAACTTCCTGCTCCCCTCCCGGTTGACGCGAAGGCGTCGCCTTCGGCTCGGGGAGGGGTCGGGGGTGGGGGTGTGCTGCGGACGAACAAGCTGGGTCGGGTGGCGGACTCCCCCACCCCCAGCTCCTCCCGCAGGCGGGAGGAGAGCGATTACGCCCCCGGCAATTCCAGCACGCGCTTGGCGATGATGTTCAAATTGATCTCGCTCGTCCCGCCCTCGATCGAATTGGCGCGGCTGCGCAGCCAGTTGCGCGCCAGGTCGCCCTCGCCTTCGCCGGCGCCTTCCCAGGTCAGGCCGTCGCTGCCGTTGATGCTCATCAGCAGCTGCATGCGATCCTTGTTGAGCTCGGTGCCATAATATTTGAGCATCGACGACAGCGCGCCGACGCCGTGCCCGGCCTTGGCCTCGTCCTTCACCCGCTCCATGGTCAGCGCAAACGCCCAGGCGTTGATCTCGTGGCGGACGATGTCGGTGCGCAAGCCGGTATCGGCGAGGATCGCCGCATCGAGGCCGATCTGGCGCTTGGCGACCTGGGATACGCCGCCCTGCATGCCGCCGCCCGTTGAATCGCTGCCGCCAATCATTTCGCGTTCGTGCGTCAGCAGATATTTGGCGATGTCCCAGCCCTTGCCGGCCTGGCCCATCAAATTTTCCTTGGGCACCTGCACATTGTCGAAGAAGGTCTGGCAGAATGGCGACGAGCCCGAGATCAGCCGGATCGGCGAAGTCGACACGCCTGGGCTGTCCATGTCGAACAAAAGGAACGAGATGCCGAGGTGCTTGGCGACGGTCGCATCGGTGCGGACGAGGCAGAAAATCCAGTCGGCCTTGTCGGCATAACTCGTCCACACCTTGCTGCCATTGACG
>JANOCM010000702.1:0-5044 GCA_031412175.1 Alphaproteobacteria bacterium | reverse complement strand
CCGGCAGCGCCGCGCCGCCATCGAAGCTCATCAGCACCGGCGCCTCGCGTTCGGGCCGCCGCGCCTTGGCGGTGTCGGCGAGGATGACGATCGGCGCCTGCAGCCCCTTGGCGCCGTGGACGGTCATCAACCGCACGGCATCGAGTGGCGCGTCGGGATCGCGCTTGATGTCGATGTCGTCGCCTTCGACCCAGGCAAGGAAGCCCTGCAGCGACGGCGCATTGGCGCTTTCGAAGGCCAGCGCCTGGTCGAGCACGGCGTCGATGGCGTCGCGCGCCTCCTCGCCCAATCGCGCCAGCAATTTCTGCCGGCCCTGCAATGTGCCCGACAGGATGCGTTCGAAAAATTCATACGGCGCGGTGAAATCGGCGAGGCCGAGCACATCGCCGAGCCACGCCGCGCCGGCTTGCACCGCCGGGTCGCCACTGTCGCGCACCCGGTCCCACAAGGCGCCGGGCCGGCCATCGGCGAGGGTGAACAGCCGGTCATGGCCGAGCGCGACGAACGGCGATACCAGCAGCGCCGCCAAGGTCAGGTCGTCACCCGGCTGCAACGCGAACCGCGCCAGCGCCAGCAGGTCGGCGACTGCCAGCGGATCGGTGAGTTTCAGCCGGTCGACGCCGGCCACCGGCACGCCATGTTCGTGCAGCGCCGCGACAAAGGCGTTGGAAAAGGCGCTGCGGCTGCGCACCAGCACCAATACGTCCTGCGGACGGACGGGCTTGCCGGTCGATGGCACCAGCATCGGCTTCGCCGGGTCGAGCCACAGCGCGATCGTTTCGGCGACATTGTGCGCCATGGTGATCTCGGCCCTGGGCGCCGGCGCGCTGTCGTCGTCGCTGTCCTCGTTATCGTCGTCGCCCGCCGGCAGCACCGGCGGCCACAAGGTCACCCGCCCGGCCGCGGTCTTGCGGTGGGGTTCGTGCGGCAGCACGCCGTCGCTGTCGAAACTCGTCGGCCCGAGCGTTGCGATCACCTCATCGACGACATCGAGCACCGCGCCGACCGAGCGGAAATTCGTCGTCAGCTCGATCGCCTCGAGCGCGTCGCCGACATCGCTGGCGAGCAGGCTGAAATCCTCGCGCTTGTCGCGATAGACCTTGGGGTCGGCGCCCTGGAAGCCGAAGATCGATTGCTTGTAATCGCCGACGACAAACAGCGTCCGCCGCGTCTCGCGCGCGCCGACGCCGGCGAAGAATTCGCCGATCAGCGCGCGGACGATCTCCCACTGCCGCAAATTGGTGTCCTGCGCCTCGTCGACCAGCACATGGTCGATGCGCTGGTCGAGCTTGTAGCGCACCCAGTCGGCGGCGCCCGGCGCCAGCAGCAGCCGCTGCGCCGCGACGATCATGTCGTCATAATCGACGACGCCCAATCGCGCCTTGGCGGTTCTCCAGTCCGCCGCGAGCCGCTTGCCGACGCGCAGGTGACGCGCGGCGTGCGCGGCGGCGGCATAGACCCGCTGTTCGGCGCGGATATCGATCAGCGCCATGCCGAATTCGGTGTAGAAATCCGCTGCCCAGGGGTCGTGCAGCGCCACTGCCTTGGTGATCGTCTGGCTGTTGACGGTTTCGGACTGGGTCAGGAACACCTCGCACAGCGTCTCGAACGCCGCCGGCTTGTCGGCCGCTTCGAGCCATGCCTGCAACTTGACGCGCTTGCCCGCTGCGACCTTGCCGCCCTGTTCGAGCGCCGTCGCCAGCCGCGCCAGCCCGGCAAGATCAAGCCCGCGCACCTGCGCCGCCAGCGTCACCGCGCCATCGCCATCGGTGGGCAGGCCGAACCCGCGCCGCAGCATCGGTTCGATGCCCGCCAGCGCCAGCCCGGCAAGCGCCTCGCCATGCGCCATCAGCCGCGCCGCGACGCTGCCCATGCGCTGTTCACCACCGGCGATGCTGATCTCCGCCAGATCGGCGAGGAAAGCCTCGTCGCCGTCGCGCGCTGCCGCCTCGATCGCTTCGGCCAGCAGCCGCCGCCGCAGCGCCATGCCGCCGCGATCGTCCAATGTCGCAAACCCCGGCGCCACCCCCGATTCGACCGGGAAGCTGGCGATCAGCCCCTGCGCAAAGGCATGGATGGTCTGCACCGCCAGCCCGGCCGGGGCATCGAGCACCTGGGCGAACAGCCGCCGCGCCCGGACGATCGTCGCGTCATCGGTATCGGCGCCCAGCGCGCGCAGATCGGCCAGCAGCCCATCGGCATCACACCGCGCCCAGCGTGCCAGCCGGTCGAGCACGCGCGCCTGCATCTCGGCGGCGGCCAGCTTGGTAAAGGTCAGGCACAGGATCGCGTGCGGCGGCGTGCCGAGCAGCAACAGCCGCAGCACCCGCGCCGACAGCACCTGCGTCTTGCCGGTGCCCGCCGACGCCGCCACCCAGGCGTGGACATCGGGCGTCGCGCCGAGCGCCTGTTGCAGCATCAGCGGCAGCAATGGTTTCACCGGACTGTTCATCGCCGCAACCGCCGCGGCCGGTCCTGCCATTCGCGCACCCGCGCCAGATGGTCGAAATCGTCCCAGCCGAGCCCCGGCACGACCTTGGGCAGGAACGGCGCCGGCTGCAGCAACAGCCCGGTGGTCACGTCCTCGACATGTTCGAGCACGAGATCCTTGTGCTGTTCGGCCGACATCGGCGGCTTGCCCTTCAACGGATCCTTGATCTCGCCGGGCTTGCGGCCGCCCGACAGCTTCCAATAGGCGACCTCTGCCGGCCGCCCCGGCACGACGCGCACCCCGTCGCGATTGGCCAGCCAGCCGCCGGCCGCCATCGCCAGCAACAGGCCCAATTGGTTGGCATAGCCGCCCTTGACCTGGGCTGGTGTGGGCGTCCGTCCGGTCTTGTAGTCTATCACCGCGAGGCCATTGTCGTCGTGGCGGTCGATGCGGTCGGCGCGGCCCTTAAGCTCGATGCCATTGGCGAGGCGCAGCGTGCCGCCGGCTTCGGCCGCCGCCGGGTGCCAGCCTTCGGCCTCGCGCGCATGGACGGCGGCACCTGCCCACAGCAGCCCCCGGCGCGCCCGCGGCGCCCATAGCGCGCGCAGCAGCGGAAACTGCTTGCCCTCGGCATCGAGCATCGCGTCGGCAAGTTGTGCCAGCCGTTCGAGACTGCCGCCGCCGCTGTTGATCCAGGCCTCCATGACCTCGTGGATGCGGTTGCCGCGCGTTGCCGCGGTCGGATCCTGGTCGAGCGGATCGAGCTTTGCCAGCCGCAGCAGCCGCCGGGCGTAAAAGGCAAAGGGGTCGGCGACCAGCGTATCGACTTCGGTGACATTCAATCGGTGCGGGCGCCGGGCGAGCGGCGGATTGGGCGCCGGCGCATCGATGCGGGTGCGGACGCCGCGGCTGTCGAGCCGGCGGGCGATCGCCAGCAGCCGGTCATCGGTCGCGATACCGGCAAAGGCCTGCAGCCGCAGCCAGAAGCGCGACGGCACCAGCGGCGCGCTGGCATCGCGCCGGGCGCGGGTCAGCAGCACCTCCGCCGCGCCCAGCGCGCCGGTGAAATCCTGCGCCGCCAGCCCGATCGCGCGCGCCAGCCCCGGCAGGCCGAGGCGGGTGCGGATGGCGGGCGCCAGCCAGGGATCGGGCGATGGCCGGCCTGGCCAGATGCCCTCGTTGAGCCCACCGAGGATCATCAGGTCGGCACGCTGCAGCCGCGCCTCCAATGGCCCCAGGATCGCCAATCGCGGATGGCCGCCATAGGCCGGGCGAACGGCAATGTCCGACAGCAACGCCGCGACCAGCGCCGGGGCATCGTCGGGCGGGAAGCCGCCGAAGCTCGCACCGCCGGTTTCGAGCGCCTCGATCAGGCTGGCCAGCGCGCGGCCATCGGTGCCGGCCCACAGCCGCTCGCCGCACAGCGCGTCGCCGGCCTGGCGCAGCGCGCCGGCGAGTAGCGGCAGGTCGATTTCGCGGACATCGGCGAGTGCCGCCAGCGGCTCGAGCCGTTGCGCCGCCGCCTCCCACCAGGCGTTGAGCGCCGGTGCATCGTCGCGGCGGGTATCGTCGAGCCAGCGGTCGAGCGCTTCACCGACGCCATCGAGCCCCGGCGGCGGGCGCACACCGCGCAAGCTGCGATCGAGCAGCCGCACCGATTGCAGCCAGGCCAGCCGGGCATCGCCATTCTGCGCCAGCGGATGCTTCAACACCGCCAGCAGCGCCACCGGGGCAAAGCCCTGCGCCATCGCCTCGACCAGCGCCAGCGCCAGCGCGCCGGGCGGGGTGATGCGCAGCGGCGTCCCGGCCGAATCATCGACATTGATGCCCCAGCGCCGACAATGTGCCGCCACCCGCCGCGCCAGCCCGCGATCGGGGGTAACCAATGCAGCGGTTTTGCCCGGCGTCGCCAGCGCCTCGCGCAGGGCCAGCGCGATGACCTGCGCCTCCTCCGCCGGCGTCGCCGCCTCGACGGCGCGGACCGTTTCGAAACCGGTGGTGGCGCTGTCGCCGGCAATCTCGGCATTCCAGCCGTCGCCGGCATCGGCGGGCGCCATCGCCGCCATCACCTGGCAGGTGCGCGCCGCCGGGCCATCGTGCGCGCTGGCGACGCCCCAGTCGCGCACATCGGCGCGTTCGAGGTCCAGCCGCGCCAGCAGCGCCTTGAGCGCGAACTGCGGATGTTCCTCGCTTTCGCGCACCTCGTCGCCGGCGGCGCGGCAGCGGATGGCGGCCCAGCGATCCTCGCCGGCCTCCGACAGATCGGTATCGAGTCCGGGCAGCACGACGAGGCCGGCGGGCAGCCGCAGCACCCCTGCCAGCAGTCGCACCAGCGGCGGCGAGCTGCCGGTAACGCCGGCGGCGACGACCAGTGTCGCCGGCGGCGCCGCGGCCCAGCGCGCCACCAGCGCATCGATCATCGCGGCCACCCGCGTGCCGCCGTCGCTGCCGCCCGCCGCATCGCGCGCCGGTGGCCAATGGGTGATGACGAGTTCGAGAAAGGCGAGCGTATCCTGCCAGTGCGTCGCGAGATCGGCATCCTCGACGACGCTGCGCAAGCGTTCGGGATCGATCTCCTCGGCCAGCAGCGCATCGAGCGAATCGCCGAGCGCG
>JANOCM010000701.1:0-5937 GCA_031412175.1 Alphaproteobacteria bacterium | reverse complement strand
ACCAACGATCTCGAGGATGGCAATCCGATCGCCATGGCAACCGGCGTCGCATCGCGGATCGCTGCCATGCAGAAACTCGTGATGCCGACGAAGGGCCTGCTCGGCGACCTGATCGGTGCTGCCACCGCGCTGACCGGCGGCAGCGCTGCGACGGCATCGCAACGCAGCAAGGTGCCGCTGTCGCTGCTCATCCTTGGCCCCGGCGTCATCCTGCCGGTGCGTGTGACCACCATGTCGATCGAGGTGACCGAGTTTACCGCGCTGCTCTATCCGCTGATGGCCACCGTCACCTTCGAGCTGCGCGTACTGACGCCCGAAGTGTTCAAGTGCAAGACCAGCGTCGCCAGCAGCTTTGCCAAATCGGCATACGAGCTGACGCGGCTGCAGGAAGACGCCCTCGCCATTCTGAATTTCGCCAACGCCGCCACCGCGGCGCGCTCGATGCTGCCGTTCTGAAGGGAAAGCCATGTCGGTGTTCGATGCCAAGAGCCGCTACGTCCGCTACGCCGCGGTCACCAGCGCGGTCGACCGCCGTGGCCGGGCCGTGGCGTGCGTGACGCCGGCGCAGATCCCGGCGCAGGCCGAACTCGGCCGCCACCGGCTGCGCGAGGGCCAGCGGCTCGATCACCTCGCGGCGCATTATCTCGACGACGCCGCCGGCTTCTGGCGGATCGCGGCGATCAACGACGCGATGACCGTCGAGGCAGCGCTCGACACGCCGCTGGTCGGCATTCCGGTGCGCAGCTAGCCATGGGGTTCGGCCTCCTCCTGACGCTCGGCACGGCCAATGCGCCGCTGCCCGACGACAAGCTGCAATGGCTTGTCGAGGCGCGGGTGGAGATGGAGCTGTCGAAGCCGGCACGCTTCGCGCTGCGCTTCGAGGACGACATCTGCGAGGACAAGCACGAGATTGCTGACAGCGGGCTGTTTGCCAAGAACGCCCGGCTGGGGCTGTTCGTCCAATTGGCCGCCGGGCCCGAATGCCTGGTGCTCGGCACGATTTCAAAGCTGCGGACATCATCGGTGCTCGGCGGGCCGGGCAGCTGGGTGGAGGTGCACGGCGAGGACCGGCGGCTCGAAATGGGCCGCACCGGGGTGCAGGGCAGCTATGTCGGGCGGGCCTCGGCCGCCGTCGCCACCATCGTTGGCGCCTATGGCTTCACCCCCGATGTCCAGGACACGCTGATCGAATATGACAAGCAGAAGATCCAGCTGACCCAGAGCGGTACCGATCTGGCCTTTGTCGAGGATGCGGCGCGGCGCAACAATTTCGAATTCTGGATCGACTATGGCGTCACCACATCGCCGACCGGCGGCATCGCCAAGGTCACCGAAACCGCGCTGTTCCGCACCTCGCCACCGCGCTCGCAAGCCGGCGATGCCCCGCAGGTCGCCGTGCTGGTGCCCAATGCGCCGAAAGTGCTGCGCGTCAATCCGCCCACCGACGCCTGCCCCAATGTCACCAAGTTCGACGCCCGCATCAATTTCGAGCGGCCGACCGCGGCCACCGGCTTTGTGACGAGCGGCACCCAGGAGAATACGGTGGTGGCACAGATCGTCGCCGATGCCACGCCGGTGGATCCGGGCAAGCCGGTGCCGGCCGGCGATCTCGACCGCAAGGCGATCATCCCGCCGCAGGTCGGCAAGGAGGAGGCGTTCCTCGCGCTCGATGCCATCGTCACCGAACAGAGCTGGTTCGTCGAGGTCGATTGTTCGGCAACGCTCGACCAGCTCGAATTCCTCGTGCGGCCGCACCAGATCGTCCAGGTCGAAAGCGCCGGCCCCGGCCTGTCGGGCGCCTATCAGGTGATGAAGGCGACGCATGTCGTCACCTCGACCGATCATTTCATGGATTTCACGCTGCGCGCCAATGGGTTGGGGAGCCTCAACTGATGGATGACGCTGGCCTCGAACGGCTGATGGAGGCGCTCGGCGGGCGCTACTTCGGCAAATATCGCGGCCGGGTCGTCGACAACAACGATGCGCTCAATCGCGGCAGCCTGCAGGTGCAGGTGCCGGCGGTGCTCGGCGAAACGTCGGTATGGGCGCTGCCGTGCACGCCTTATGCGGGGTCGCAGGTCGGCTTTTTCGCGCTGCCGCCGGTGGGGGCGAGCGTCTGGGTCGAATTCGAGGCCGGCCAGCCCAACTATCCGATCTGGGTGGGCTGCTTCTGGCAGGATGGCGAGATCGACAGCGCCGATGCGGTGCCCGACGTGGCCTTTTTGCGCACACCCGGCGCCACCATCCGCATCGAGGCGTCGGGCACGCTGACCATCGAAACCGAAGGCGGCGCGAAAATCACCATGACCGCCACCGAGATCAAGCTCGAGGCGGCGTCGATCAAGCACGAGGCCAATGGCGGCGCGACCGCGCTCAGCGCCACCGGCTTCGATGCGATGAACGGCGCGCTGACGGTGATGTGAGGGGAAACGATGGCCAGCCCGCTCTCTGTCCTCGCCCCCGGCATTTCCGCCGGCGCACCCGCGCTGAGCAAAATCACCGCCAATGCGCGGGTGAAGACGGCGGCCGGGCCGATCGGCATCCTGACCGATGTGATGCAGTTTTCGCCGCCGGTGGCCACCGGTGCCTGGGTGATGGGCTGCACCCGCGTCAAGATCGGCGGGCTACCGGCGATCAGCCAGACCGCCACCGGCACCACCGTCACCGTCGCCGGGCCGCCGGGGCCGCCGATGCTGGTGACGCTGGGCGACGCGCGGGTCGGGGGGCTGTGACTTGCTGACCGCACCGGCACTCCACGCCCTGCGCTATCCGTTCGCGATCGACGCCGGCGGCGGGCGCGTGGCGGAGGAAAGCGACTATGAAGCCTATATCCGCCAGCTGATCCGCCAGGTGCTGCTGACCGCGCCTGGGGAACGCATCAACCGCCCCGATTTCGGCGCCGGCATCCGCCGAATGGTGTTCGCGCCCAATTCGCCCGAGGTCGCCAGCATGGCGCAAACGTTCGTTTACCAGGCGCTGACGCGCTGGCTGGCGACGCTGATCAAGGTCGAGGAAATCCGCGTGTCGGCGGTCGAATCGACGATGTTCATCGACATCCGCTACGTCGTCATCCAGCGCGGCGAATCGCGGCTGCTGCGCGAAGAAATCGCCTTCTGATGCCCGAAAGCCGCCTTTCCGCGCTCTGCGACCAGACGGTGCTGACCGGCATCGACTTCATCCAGGTCGTCGAACCGTTCGTGCAGACGGTGCTACGGGTGTTCTTCGTCGTCGAACCGTCGGCCCTCGATGTGCCGCTGGTTGCGGCTGCATCGCTGGTGGCGCCGGGGCCGGGCGACAGCGAAGGGCCGCTGTTCGTCGAACCGGCGCTGATTGTCACCATCAGCTCGACCGAAACCGGGCTGGTGGTACCCGTCACGGGGCTGGGATGGCGCTTTGTGCGCGGGCCGTCGGGGTTGCGCGAGACATTGGAGGTAACCGTCGCGGCGCCGGGCGATTTCGCCATCCACCGGCTGAATATCGCCAGCCCGCTGATCGATCCGTTCTTCAACGACCGCGACTTCAGCTTCAAACAGGGCTGCCCGTCGCTGTTCGACTGCCGCGACGATTGCGACCTCGTTGCCGAGGCGATGGTCGATTTCCCCGTCGATTATCTGGCGCGCGATTTCTGGAGCCTGCGCCGCGCCCTGCTCGATTTCGCCGCCGCGCGCTACCCGCGCTGGACAGAGCGGATCGAGGCCGATCAGGGCGTCATGCTGCTCGAGATCATGGCGGCGCTGGGCGATGAATTCGCTTATGCCCAGGATCGCATCGCCGCCGAACTGGCGCTCGAGACCGCCACCCAACGCCGCAGCCGATCGGCGCTGGCTCGGCTCGTCGACTATTTCCCCGATCCCGGTAACGCCGCGACGACGCTACTGGCCGTGTTCGTCCGCGCGGGCGTCGGCGGGGCCTCTGCGCTGCCCGGTATGCGTGCCTGGGCACTGCCCGAGGGGCGGCGGCCGATCCCGTTTTCGGTACGGCCGCCGCCGGAAGACACCAGCGACCCCTGGCATCACGAGGCGTGGAACCGCATCGCGCTGCACCAGCCCGATGGCGCCGTGGCGTGCCTGCCGACCGGCGCCACCCATGCGTTTCTCGCGACCACCGCGCCGACGATCGCCGAGCTGCCGGTCGGTGAACCGCTCACCCCCGATGCGTTCTGGATCGGCCGCCGTGCCATCCTGCGCAGCACGCCCGCCGATGCGTCGCAGCCGGCGCGCGCCCACGCCGTCACCATCACCGCGGTCAGCCACCTCACTGATACTCTGGTCTTGACCGCCGGTCTGCCGACGCCGGTGACGCGGATCGACTGGGCGGAACCGACGCCGTGGCCGCTACCGATTGCTGAAACCGAGGCGCTGCTCAACATCGTCGAAGTGACCGCCGGCGAGGAAATCATCGAATGTTTCCGCACCGGATCGGACGCATCGCTGCTGGCGCGCTATCCGGCGCTCACCGCGATCGAGGCGCGCGACATGCTGGCGCTGCCGCGCGCGATCGAGCGCGAGGGACCGTTCGAGCCTGATAATGCCAGCCATGCCCGCTTCCTGCGCCAGGGGCTGCTGGCATCCGAGGACCGTGGCCTCGGCTGGGAAGGCGCGCGCGACCCGATCGGCATCGGCACGGCGAGTGAGCAGCAGCCGATGCTGCGGTTGATTGAAGTGCGCGCTCCCGATTTCGTGCCGCTGGTCGAATGGCCGTTCGCGCGCGACATGATCGCCACCGACCAGAACAGTGTGCGCTTCACCGTCGAGGAAGGACTGTGGCGCACCGTCGTTCGTCACCAGAGCCTCGACGGCGATTTCGCTTTTGGCGACTACGCCGGCAACGATGGCTGGAGTATCCGTTTCGGTGACGGCGATTTTGGCGATCCGCCGCCCGACGGCGCGGTGTTCGAAGCGCGCTACTTCACCGCCGAAGGCAGCGCCGCCAATCTGTCGGCCGGTAGCGTCACCCACACCGACCCGCCGCAAGGCAGCCCGGCGGGCGCGGTATTCGACTATGCCAGCGCCGTCACCAACCCACTGCCGATCACCAGCGGCCGCGACGAGGAAAGCCCCGACGATATCCGCATCAATGCGCCGGAGGCGTGGCGGGCGCTGCCGTTGCGCGCGGTGCGGCCCGAGGATTATGCGGCGATCGTCGAACGGCGGCCCTGGGTTCAGCGCGCCAATGCGGTGACAGCCTGGACCGGTAGCTGGTCGACCGATTTCGTCGCCGCCGATCCGCGCGGCGGCATCGGCTACAGCATCGCCGAACGCGCCGAACTCGACCATGTCGTCGATTGCGTGCGGCTGGCGACGCGCGACGCGCGGGTGGTGGCGCCCGACTATCTCGATATCGACCTTGCCATCGAAATCTGTGTCGCTGCCGATGCCTATGCCGGCGAAGTCATTCCGCGCGTGCTGGCTGCGCTGTCGCCGCCCGGGCTGTTCGGCCCCGACAATTTCACCTTCGGCACGCCGCTGCGCCGCTCGGCGATCGAGGCCGCCATCCAGGCGGTGCCCGGCGTCAAGGGTGTCGACACGATAAATGTCCGCATTCGTCGCAAGCGCGATTGGCAACCATTCCCGCCGGGCCAGCTCGATTGCGGCGCCCGCCAGATCTTCCGCCTGCAGAACGACCCGCTGCTGCCGTCGCGCGGCAGCCTGTCGGTCACCTCGCACGGCAGCGCGCCATGAGCCTGTTCAAGGACACCAGCTGTGGTTGCGGCCCGCCGCCGCATCCCGAAACCGCCGCGATTCCGGCCGGCCAGACGCGCCTTGCCCAGCGTCAGCGCGCCGGCTTCCCCGAATATCGCGAGGCGATGCTGCAGGCGATCCGCGGCCAGGGCGCGCTCGCCGGCTGGCGGGCGCGCAGCGAGGGCGATCCCGGGGTTATGCTGCTCGAAGGCTGGGCCTATGTCCTCGATGTCACCGGCTTCTACGACGCGCGCAT
>JANOCM010000700.1:0-13488 GCA_031412175.1 Alphaproteobacteria bacterium | reverse complement strand
GCGATGTTCGCCGATGCGGCGACGCGCTTTGGCGGTGTCGACATCCTCGTCAACAACGCCGGCATCCAGCATGTCGCCCCGATCGACGAATTCCCCGTCGCCAAATGGGACCAGATCATCGCGCTCAACATGTCGGCGGCGTTCCACGCCATGCGCGCTGCCATCCCGCAGATGAAGGCCAAGCAATGGGGCCGCATCATCTCCACCGCCAGCGCCCACAGCAAAGTCGCGAGCCCGTTCAAATCGGCCTATGTGACCGCCAAGCACGGCCTTGTCGGGCTGACCAAGACCGCGGCGCTTGAGGTGGCCACCCACGGCATCACTGTCAACGCCATCAGTCCCGGCTATGTCTGGACACCGCTGGTCGAGAAACAAATCCCCGACACGATGGCGGCGCGCGGCCTGACGCGCGACCAGGTCATCAACGACGTGCTGCTCGAAGCGCAGCCGACCAAGGACTTCGTCACCAGCGAGCAGGTGGCGGCGCTGGCGGTGTTCCTGTGTTCGGACGCGGCGGCGCAGATCACCGGCGCGAATCTGTCGATCGACGGCGGCTGGACGGCGGCCTGAGGCGCTACCGGTCGCTGGCATAATTGGCTATCGTCATCGAGTCGTGACGGCCGGCCACGCAGCCGGGCCGGCGACGGGGGGTAACCTGCCATGTCGAGTGACCATGTCGACCTGCCGACCTTCATCGCGGGCGTGCAGAAGCGCAATCCCGGCCAGCCCGAATTCGTCCAGGCGGTGACCGAGGTCGCCGAGGACATTTTCGGCTTCATGGCCGACAAGGTGAAATATCACGAGGCGCAGATCCTGCGCCGCATTGCCGAGCCCGATCGCGTCATCTCGTTCCGCGTCTGCTGGGAAGACGACAAGGGCAATATCCGCGTCCAGCGCGGCTGGCGGGTGCAGAACAACAACGCCATCGGCCCTTACAAGGGCGGCATCCGTTTCCACCCGTCGGTCACCGAAAGCGTGCTGAAGTTCCTGGCGTTCGAACAGACGTTCAAGAACGCGCTCACCGGCCTGCCGATGGGCGGCGGCAAGGGCGGATCGAACTTCAACCCCAAGGGCAAGTCTTCCAACGAAGTCATGCGCTTCTGCCAGTCTTTCATGACCGAGCTGTATCGCCATATCGGCGCCGATGTCGATGTGCCGGCCGGCGATATCGGCGTCGGCGGCCGCGAGATCGGTTACATGTTCGGCCAGTACAAGCGCATTACCAACCAGT
The DNA here is from genome assembly GCA_031412175.1 of Alphaproteobacteria bacterium. GTDB lineage: Bacteria > Pseudomonadota > Alphaproteobacteria > Sphingomonadales > Sphingomonadaceae > Sandarakinorhabdus. The sequence goes on along the minus strand of JANOCM010000700.1, from coordinate 12,257 downwards.
TTACCGGCGTGCTGACCGGCAAGGGACTGGAATGGGGCGGCAGCCTGATCCGGACCGAGGCAACCGGCTATGGCGCCGTCTATTTCCTCGCCAACATGCTGAAAACCAAAGGCAAGGACGTCGCCGGCAAGACCGCGGTGATTTCCGGGTCGGGCAATGTCGCCACCCATGCCGCCGAAAAGATCGTCCAGATGGGCGGCACAGTGCTGACGATGAGCGATTCCGAAGGCTTCATCCATGATCGCGACGGCATTTCCCTCGAAAAAATCAATTGGATCAAGGAATTGAAGAACGTCCGCCGCGGCCGTATCTCCGAATATGCCGATGAATTTAAGGGCGCCAGCTTCACCGGTGGCGGTGCGCGGCCCTGGGGCGTCGCATGCGATGTCGCGCTGCCTTGCGCGACGCAGAACGAGCTCGACGGCAACGACGCGAAGACCCTGCTCGCCAATGGCTGCATCGCGGTGGCGGAAGGCGCCAACATGCCGACCAACCTCGATGGCGTGCACCTGTTCAAGGCGGCAAAGATCCTGTTTGCGCCGGGCAAGGCTTCCAATGCCGGCGGCGTCGCTGTTTCGGGCCTCGAAATGAGCCAGAATTCGGCGCGGATCTCGTGGAAGGAGGCCGAACTGCAGGCGATGCTGGTCGACATCATGGCCGGCATTCATGCCGCCTGCGCCGAATATGGATCGGATGGCAAAAGCCATATCGACTATGTGAAGGGCGCCAACATCGCCGGTTTCAAAAAGGTCGCCGACGCCATGCTCGCCTATGGCGTGGTCTGATGGCGGCGATCATCGACCGCCGCGTCTGTGCCGAGATCGAGGGGCCGTTCGTGCTGTTCCTGATCGGCATGCGGATGAATCGCTGGTGGAAACCCTGGGTGTGGCTGCCGGTCGCGTCGGCGATGGGGCGGATGCTGCCCGAACTGGCGCGCCAGCCCGAATTGGGCCTGCTCCACGCGCGCACCCATGTCGGCCTGCCCAATATCTTCCTCGTCCAGTATTGGCGCAGTTATGAACAGCTCGAAGCCTATGCGTCGGCACGTGACAAGGCGCATCTGCCGGCGTGGGCGGCGTTCAACACGGCGATCGGCAGCAACGGCGATGTCGGCATCTGGCACGAAACCTATCTGATCGACCCCGGCAAATCCGAAAACGTCTACAACAACATGCCGGCGTGGGGGATGGGCCGTGCCGGGACGCTCCACGACGCCAGTGGCCCGCGCGCCCGCGCCATGGGCCGGTTGAACACCGCAGCCGGAACACGTCCGCACGATTGAGCGTTGCTCGCCCGGAAACGGAGAGCAACGATGGCAGACAAGAGTTTCAAGGCCGGCGACAAGGTCGAATGGGATTCGGCGGGTGGTCATTCGGTCGGCAAGGTCGTCAAGAAAATCACCACGACAGCGCGGGTGAAGGGCCATGTTGCCAAGGCGACAAAGGCTGACCCCGAGTATCTGGTCCGGTCTGACAAGAGCGGCGCCGAGGCCATCCATAAGCCCGCAGCGCTGAAAAAGGCCTGACGTCCTCCCTTCCCAGCAGGGCCACCACGCGTCATCATGCCAGGACCGTATTGGGGGCATGACATGACCAAGGCATCCGATCTGCTTGTCCAATGCCTTGAGAATGAAGGCTGCGAATATGTCTTCGGGGTGCCCGGCGAGGAAAATCTCGATTTTCTCGACAGCCTGTCGCGATCGACGAAGATCAGCCTGATCCTGACTCGCCACGAACAGGGCGCCGGCTTCATGGCATCGACCTATGGTCGCCACACCGGCAAGGCCGGGGTGTGCCTTGCGACGCTGGGGCCGGGGGCGACCAACCTCGTCACCGCCGCGGCCTATGCGTATCTCGGCGGGATGCCGATGCTGATGATCACTGGGCAGAAACCGATCAAGAAATCGAAGCAGGGGCGGTTCCAGATCATCGACGTCGTCGAGATGATGAAGCCGATCACCAAATATACCCACCAGCTGGCATCGGCCGACAATATCCCGGCACGCACCCGCGAGGCATTCCGGCTGGCGCAGGAGGAAAAGCCCGGGGCAACGCACCTCGAACTGCCCGAGGACATTGCCCACGATCCGACCGATTCGGTGCCGATTCCGCCCAGCTATGTCCGCCGCCCGGTGCCCGATGCCAAGGCGATCGCCGAAGCGGTGCGCGCCATCGAGGGCGCGCAGGCGCCGATCCTCGTCATCGGCGCCGGCGCCAACCGCACGATGACGTCGCGGATGCTCAACCTGCTCGTCGATAAGACCGGCATCCCGTTCCTGACGACCCAGCTCGGCAAGGGCGTCATCGACGAACGTCACCCCAAGTTCGTCGGCTGTGCTGCACTGTCATCGGGCGATTTCGTTCATGCCGCCATTCGCAAGGCCGATGTGATTGTCAACATCGGCCATGATGTCATTGAAAAGCCGCCATTCTTCATGGCCACCGGTGGCGCGACAGTGATCCACATCTCGAACAAGTCGGCCGAGGTCGATCCGGTGTATTTCCCGCAGATCGAAGTGATCGGCGATATCGCCAACGCTGTCTGGCAGATCAACGAGACCATCACCCGGCAGGTGCATTGGGCGTGTGCGGGGATGCTGGCGGCACGCGCCGCCGAGGTTGCGCACCGCGAGGCGGCAATCGGCGATCTGCGCTGCCCGATCTATCCGCAGTATCTGGTCGACCAGATACGGAAGGCGATGCCGTCGGACGGCATCATCGCGCTCGACAACGGCGTCTACAAGATCTGGTTCGCGCGCAACTATATGGCGCACCAGGCCAATACCGTACTGCTCGACAATGCGCTGGCGACGATGGGGGCGGGGCTGCCGTCGGCGATGGCATCGAACATGGTCTATCCTGATCGCAAGGTCATGGCGATCTGCGGCGACGGCGGCTTCATGATGAATTCGCAGGAGCTCGAGACCGCGGTGCGCCTCGGCCTCGACATCACCGTGCTGATTCTCAACGACAACAGCTATGGCATGATCCGCTGGAAACAGGCCAATATGGGGTTCAAGGACTGGGGGCTAAGCTATGGCAACCCGGATTTCGTCAAATATGCCGAAAGCTATGGCGCCACCGGTCATCGCGTCACCAGCGCCGAAATGCTGCCCGGGCTGTTGGCGTCATGCCTCGCCGCGAAGGGGGTGCAGCTGATCGATTGCCCGATCGACTATTCGGACAATGATCGCATCCTCAACAAGGATATCAAGGAATTGAGCGCAGCACTTTAGATCGCGTAGCGGGCGTCAGCCCGGCGTGCCCTGCATCGCGCGCATCCGTTCCATGCCGGTCTTAAGTTCGACCTGGCTGACGAAACCGTCCTTGTCGGCATCGAGCAGGCGAAAGCCCATCTCGCGGCGGCCGGCGGCAAGCCATTCGGGCTTGTCCCATTTGCCGTCCTTGTTGGCATCGGCGGCGACCAGCTTGGCGCGGGCCTCGGCCATGTCGGCAGGCGGAGTCTGGGCAGCGGCGGCCGTGGCGGCGAGCAGCGTGGCGGCGAGCATGATCAGGCGCATCGGAATCTCCGGCTAGTGTTGGCCAACATACGCCGGTGTCACAAAATTCCCCCGGTGGCCTGTTATGGCGGCGGTACAGACCCGGTCGAGGCCGGGGACCGGCCTTGCACACGATGGCTTGGCGAAACGCCGTGTTCCGGACTAAAGACCGCAAAGTGTTTGTGTAGATCGGGGATTGAAGTCCTTTCATGGCGGCAAGACCCGATTCGATCGCGATGCCCGCTGCCGCAGCGATGCGGCTTGCGCCGCGCATTAAGCCGAAACCCTGGGGCCGTACCGCGCTCGGCAATTGGGGCTTGGGTTTGTGTGGCAGCGCCGGCGGCCAGGCGATCGGCGAGATCCACCATATCGACGCTGTCGACCCAGATCCGGCGCTGCTGATCAAGACGCTGTTCACCGCCGAGCGCCTGTCGGTGCAGGTCCATCCCGGCGATGCGGTAGCGCGGGCGCAGGGCGCGCGGCGCGGCAAGGATGAAGCTTGGGTTGTGCTGGCCGCCGAGCCCGGGGCCACCATCGGCCTGGGCCTGTCGGCGCCGAGCGACAGCAGCACATTGCGCGCGGCCGCCATCGACGGCTCCATCGTCGACATGCTGCAATGGCACCCTTGCGCGGCGGGGGATGTGTTCTTTACCCCGGCCGGCACCATCCATGCCATCGGCGGCGGTGTTACCTTGTTCGAGATCCAGCAGAATTCCGATCTGACCTATCGTCTGTTCGATTACGGCCGCGGCCGCCCACTGCATCTGGACGATGGGCTGGCTGTGGCGGACACCCGGCCCTGGCAGCCCGCGGCGCTACACCTGTCGCCGGGGCCGGGTCGCGAATTGCTGGTCGCCGGGCCGACCTTCGTGCTCGAACGCATCACGGTCGCCGGCGACGGCATGCTGCGGCCGCCGGCCGGTGACATGGCGTGGGTGGCGGTCGCCGGCGGCAGCGGCCGCATGGGCGACGTGCCCTTTGCTGTCGGCGAGGTCTGGTCACTTAACGCACCGCTGCCGGTCAGCGGGGGCGCCGAATTGCTCGTTGCCCATGCCGGGCAGGGCGCCATCGCCGATCTTTGGCAGCCGGCATAATGGAATGGTTCACCGCCGGACAGGCCTGGGTTATGAGCCTTGGCGCGCGCTATGGCGTCAACCCGGTAATTTTCGGCGCGATTTACGTTGGCGCCATCCCGTTTTTCCTGTTGTTCACCGGGCTGGCGATCAAGCGGATCAGGGCGCGCAAATCGGCGGTGCTGCCGATTCTCGCTGCCGGATTATGCTTCGTTTCAGCCTATATCTACCTCGCCATTGTCGGCCGTGGCATTCCGATCTGGGTGGGGCTGTTCCTTGGCGGGCTGGTCGCCTATGGCGCGTGGAGCGCCATCCGCGATTTCCGCAAGAAACTGGTCGACTGATCACTCGCGGCGCAGGTTTTCGACCCTGTCCTCGGTCACTGGATAGTCACAACCTTCGGGAATCGTTAGCCACATCGCACCGTCGCGCGAAACCATCGCCGGCTGGATGAACGGCGGCGTGCGCGCGCCGGCGGCGGCCATCACGGCGGCGACGCTGTCGTATTGGGCGAGGCGCTGCAGGTTGCACTTCGTCGGGAACAGCAGCGCCAGTTCCCCGCGGGCTTCGCGGTCGAGAGCGGAGGCCGCCGTCGTCCACTGGATCGCCACCGCTTCATGGCCATCGGGGGAGATGGCCGCGCTGGCGGTGTGGCCGGCATCGGCGAGGTAGAAATGCGTGTCGAAGCGCCGCTTGATGGCGATCGCCGCCGGCGGTTCCCAGCGCGCGAAGGGCACGAAGCGATCGGCCGCCACCTTGTGGTCGAGCGCTGCCAGCATCGCGGCAAAGGTGCACGCCTCAGCACTGTCAGGGCCGCCGGCGAGTTCGGCGCGGGCATGGGCGAGCAGGGCAGGGTCGGGCGCCGTGCCACTGGTCAGCAGCACGCCGGTTTCCTCCAGCGCTTCGCGGCAGCAGGCGATGCGCGCCGCGGCATCGGTATCGTCGAGGGCTTCGAACCCGGTGGCGAGGCCCGGGTCGCGCGCGGTCACCAGGTCGCCGGGGTCGACCCGGCCGCCCGGAAACACCAGCGCGCCACCGGCGAAGGCGAGATTTTCGCCGCGCTGGACCATCAGGATTTCGGGCCCGGCGGGCGAATCGCGCAGCAGGATGACTGTGGCGGCGGGGATGCTGATCATGCCGGCAAGTCTAGGCGCGATCCCCTGGCGATGCACCCCTGCTGGAAATGGGGGCAGCGCCATGCGAGGGTCGGCGGCGTGACGACGATCGAGATCCTCGGCCTTGCCGCCAGTCTCAGCCTGCTCGCCGGATGGCGGCTTTATGCCGCGGTGCTGGCGACCGGGCTGGCGTTGCGCTTTGGGGTGCTCGACATGGTCGGCGCGCCGGCCCTACCGCATGCGCTCGCCGGGCTGCATGTGCTGGCCAACCCCTGGGTGCTGGGCGTCGCGGCGTTGGGCACCGCGGCAGAGGTCCTCGCCGACAAGGTGGCGTGGCTCGACAGCATCTGGGACGGGCTGCACACCCTCGTGCGCCCCATCGGCGGCGCGCTGCTGGCGCTGGCGGTGGTATCGCCCGACGACAATGCGCTGGCGGTGGTGACCTTTCTGCTCGGCGGCGGCGCGGCGCTGGCGGCGCATGCGGCCAAGGCGGGGTCGCGCGCCGTCATCAACGCCTCGCCCGAGCCGGTGAGCAACATCGTCACCTCGGTGGCGGAAGACGGATTGACCGCCGGCGGGCTGTGGCTGGTGCTCAGCCATCCCGAATGGGCGGCGGCGCTGGCGGTCGGGCTGGCGCTGACCTGCGCCGCGCTGCTGTGGCTGGCGTGGCGCGTGCTCGGGCCATTGTGGCGACGGTTGTGGAGGGCGTGAAGCCCTTGGACGCCGGCCGCGGCGCGTGTAAAGCGGGCGGCGAGATCAGGAGCATCCAATGAGCGTTCGCCCGTGGCGTGACATTACCCGCCGCAAATCCCGGCAGATCATGGTCGGCAAGGTGCCGGTCGGCGGCGGCGCGCCGATTGCCGTGCAGACGATGACCAACACGCTGACCAGCAATGCCGCGGCGACGATCGACCAGATCCGCGCTTGCGAGGATGTCGGCGCCGATATCGTCCGCGTCTCGTGCCCCGATGTCGAATCGACCGCTGCGCTATCGACGATCGTCCGCGCCGTGAAGGTGCCGATCGTTGCCGACATCCATTTCCACTACAAGCGCGGCCTCGAAGCCGCCGACGCCGGCGCCGCATGCCTGCGCATCAACCCCGGCAACATCGGGTCGCAGGCGCGGGTCAAGGAAGTCGTCCGCGCCGCCAAGGCCAATGGCTGTTCGATCCGCATCGGCGTCAATGCCGGGTCGCTGGAGAAGCATCTGCTCGAAAAATACGGCGAGCCGTGCCCCGAGGCCCTCGTCGAAAGCGCGCTCGAGCACATGAAGATGCTCCAGGACGAGGATTTCCACGAGTTCAAGATTTCGGTGAAGGCGTCGGACGTGTTTCTCGCCGTCGCCGCCTACAACGGCCTTGCCGAGGTCTGCGATTATCCGCTGCATCTCGGCATCACCGAGGCCGGCGGGCTGCAGGGCGGCACGGTCAAATCCTCCATCGGCCTCGGCATGCTGCTGTGGGCCGGCGTCGGCGACACCATCCGCGTGTCGCTGAGCGCCGATCCGGTCGAGGAAGTGAAGGTCGGCTACCACATCCTCAAATCACTGGGCATCCGCGCCCGCGGCGTCCGCGTCGTCTCGTGCCCGTCATGCGCGCGCCAGGGCTTCGATGTGGTGAAGGTCGTCGAGACGCTCGAAACCCGGCTGGCGCACATCACGACGCCGCTGTCGCTGTCGGTGCTCGGCTGCGTCGTCAACGGCCCGGGTGAGGCGCGCGAGACCGATATCGGGTTGACCGGCGGCGGCAACGGCCGCCACATGGTGTTCCTGTCGGGCATCACCGACCATGTCATCGAGAGCGAAAAGATGGTCGATCACATCGTCATGCTGGTCGAAAAGAAGGCCGCCGAGCTGGACGCGATCAAGGCCGCTGCGGAAGCCATTGCGGCCGAATAGACGCGCGGACTTCAGGGGGTGGCAATGCGCGCGCTGGGATGGGCGGGGATCGCTGCCGGCACATTGCTGGCAATGGCGGGCTTCGCGCTGCTGATCTTCATGAATTTCCCGTCGGAAACGAGCATCTGGAATGCATCGTCCGGGCGATGGGACGATTATCTGCTTGTCCTCGCATGTTTTGGCTTCGGGGCGCTCATGTCACGCGACCGCGTCGCCGGATGGCCGGTCCGGACGCGGAACCGGGCGCTTGTTCAGGCCGACTCGGCTGAACGCGCCCAGCGCATCAACGGGTGCATGGTCTTTTTCGTCGGCATGGGCCTGCTCGCGCTGGTGGTGGTCATGGCGACGGGTAGTGTTGTGGCCAGCGATGGCCGCGCGTTGGGCTCTCTGATCGTCGCCATCTGGGCGCTACCGCTGCTCTGGGTCATGCGCACCGGGTGGCGGCGCTTTTCGGGCCAAGGCTGGTTGGGCGGCAATGGGCGAGCCCAATAGCCTGGCCCGGCGCTGCGGGCGATAAAGGCCGCCGCCGGGATCAACGCACCGGCAGGCTGATCCGTGAAGGCCGGGCGCGGTCGCGGTAGACGGTCAGTGTTTGCGTACTCGTCACCACTGCCGGCACCGGCGCGAAATGGCCGGCGTCGGCGCCGGCAATGGCGATGCGGATGCGGTGGCCAGCCTTGAAAAGATAGGATGTCGGCAGCAGTTCGAAGGCGAGTTCGGCAGGCACGCCCGGTAGCAGCGGCAGCGCATCGGCGCGGCGAAAGCTGTGATACGGCCCCGCTTGCCAGGTCGGTGCCGGCGCCGCCGCGACCTTGCGATGCAGCGCGCGCAATTCGCCCTCGGTGACATAGGCAATCTTCCCGTCGGGCCCGACGTCTTCGAGATAGACGAACACTGCAGCGTCGTCGGTATTGGCGGCGATGGTCAGCCAGACCAGCGGATGGCCGGTGACTTCGGTATCGGCCACCAGCGGCGCGCTGTCATAGACCAGCAGCCGCGCATCCTGTTCGGCGCGGTCGGGATAGGGATTGACCAGCGCGCGCCCCATCAAGGTGTTATAGCGGCTGCGCCGACCGGTCGTGACGTTGCGATCGACAGCATAGGCGTCGACAGCCTCCACAGCCACCGGTGCTTCGCGCGCCAGGACGTGACCGGCGGCGAGGTAGAATGTCGTCGGCGTGGCTGCCGGCGGCCAGGCTGGCGCGGCATTCCAGCGTTCGGCACCCATCGTGTAGTAATGCACCGGCGCTTCGGTAGCGAGCGCGCTGGTGTCGCCGGCAATGGTGCCGTGGAGAAACTTGGTCAGCTCGCCGAGCAGGTCGAAGCGGGTCGTGCCGCCGGCGGTGAACGGGCTGATATTGTGCTGGGTATGATCCCATGGGCCGATGATCAGCTTGCTACCCGGCGTTTTCAACGTGTTGAAGCGCTTGGCTGCGGCGTTGGCATAGGTGCCATCGAACCAGCCGGCGACGGCATAGACCGGTGCGTTCTGCGCCTGCAGGTCGCCGAGATAGGCGTGACCGCTGGCGAGATCGACGCCTTTCGACAGAAAATCCGGCCCGAATTTGGCGCGCAGCCAGTCGAATTGCCGAGCCTGGGCCGCAGCACGGGCCGGCGACTGCGTGTCGACGGCAGCCAGCGCAAAATCATCGCGGTAGGTCATCTTCTTCAGCTCGCGGAAATCGTAATTGTCGCGGTGTTCGGCAATGGCGCGGCGCCGGTCGCGGCGATGGCCTGCAACTTCGGCAACACCACCCGAAGCGAGTTTTTCGAGCCGGCTGGCGCCCGGGATCTTGCCGCGGTCGAGCGCGGCGGTTTCGGCACCCCAGTCATCGAGCCACCAGGTCAGCCGCACGCCGCCGGGTGCCAGGATATCGGCGTATTGGTCGAACTCGCTCGAAACGTTGACAACCGCCTTCAGCCCCGGATGACGGTTGATCATGGCAAACTCCGCGGTCGATCCGGTGTAGCTGGCGCCGGCGGTGGCGATGATACCATTGCTCCACGGCTGCGCGGCGATCCACGCCATGATCTCGCCGCCGTCGCGGATTTCGTCGGGGGCATAATCCCAGGGCCGGTTGCCGAATGACGCGCCGCTGCCGCGCGTATCGACATCGACCCAGACATAGCCGCGCGCAAGCAGCTGCGTCTTGAAGCGCCCGAAAATGCCCTGATAGTCGAGCGGCGAGGCGAAGACATTGAACGGAAAGCGGATGTCGGGCGTGCGCCAATAGCGTGTCTGCTGCAGCACCGCCGGCAAGCGCTTGCCCTTGGCACCCTGGGCAGGCCGCCAGACATCGACGGCGATGCGCACGCCGTCGCGCATCGTCACATATTGGCTTTCGTGGACGATGCCGCGGTAGCGTGGCGCGCGGACAAACGGTGCCGGAACATCGCGCGCTGCGTCAGCGACCGGCGGCCGCGGATCGACGACCGCGGGTGGCCGGTGCGTCGCACACCCGGCCAGCAGGCTGGCAATGCCGGCGGCGATCCCGGTCTCGATCCATCTCCGCATCATGTCACCTTGCTCCCGTCGCTGATTGACGCGGCGCCCGATAACAGCATCGAAAAAGTCTGTTCACGAAAAAAGAATGTCGTTCGGTTTTTATTGCGGTGGCGCTTTTCCGGTGATGATGCTCACCCAGGCAGCGGCTTGCTGGCGGACAAACACGTCGTAATTGCCGGCTTCGGCGGGCAGGATGTCGTCGATGGTCAGGAAGAAGACGTCGTCGTAAAAGCGTTCGAGCCCGCCGATCAGATAATGCGCGGTGACGTTTGCCGAGCCGAACACGGGCTGTGCGCCGGCAGCCACGGCGGCGTCGATGCGCGCGATGAGGCGTGCCAGGAAACGCGCCCGCCGCGCCTGCCAGGCCTTGCGCACGCCGGGGTGGCGTCGCGCGTTGAGAATATGGAAAAACGCCTTGATGCGGGCCCGCTGCTCGAGCGCGGCGCGGTAGAATTCGCCCAATATCCCCGATAGTTCACTGAACAGATCGGCCGCAGGCGGGACAGCCAGAGCGGCATCGAAGACATCGCTGACGATGGCGGTGGCGATCTGGTCGAAGGCATCGTCACGGCTTTTGAAATGGAAATAGAAGGCGCCGACGGCAAGCCCCGATGGTGCACAGATGTCGGCGATGCGGATAGCATCAAGCGGGCGCTCGTTGACCAGCGTGACGATGGTCGCTACCAGCTGCTCGCGGGTACGGTCGCCCTTGGAAGCGGCGCGTTTTGCGGGTTGGGAACGAGGCTTGTTCATCTGCACCCGGCCTAACACAAAAAACCGAGTGTGCAATTGTTCTTTGGCGAATTGTGCTGCGGGGCACGGCGATCACGGCTTGTGCCGGCGATCATGCGCATGGTTATGCTCGCACCATGATCCGCTCCGCCACCCCCGCCGATGTCGCCACCATTCGCCAGTTGATCGTCGACCTGGCGGTCTATGAACGCGAGCCCGACGCGGTGAAGGCGACTGAGCCGCAGCTCCACGAGGCACTGTTCGGGGCGCGGCCGATCGCCGAGGCGGTGCTGGCCGAGCACGACGGGCAGGCGGTCGGGCTGGCGCTGTTCTTCACCAATTTCTCGACCTGGGAGGGCAGGGGCGGCCTCTATCTCGAGGACCTGTTCGTGCGGCCCGAAGCGCGGGGCCTGGGCATCGGCAAAGCGCTGCTGGTGCATCTGGCGGGAATTGCCGTCGCGCGCGGCTATGGCCGCTTCGAATGGTCGGTGCTTGATTGGAACGAACCGGCGATCGGTTTCTACAAGGCGCTGGGGGCGAAGCCGCGGGACGAATGGACGGTGATGCGGGTCGATGGTGATGCGCTGGCAGCGCTGGCAAACGGCTGAGGAAGGGCCGCGGCAAAGCCGCGGCTGGCGTCGGACGGGTTCGGCGGCGGAGGATGCCGCCGCCCCGCCGGCCGGTCTTGCGCCTGTCGGTGCGCAACAGACGATTGCTGCGCAATCCTGCCGTTGCGCGCTCGCGGCGCTGCGCCTACCCCCTCGGCGCGCCCGGGTGTTCGCGCGGTGCCGGAACAGCGGCGCCCTTGGCGGCTTCGTTATAGCGTTCGATCGATTCGAGGATCAGGCGTTCCGCGGTCGTCTTGCCCTGCCAGCCCTGGAACTTGGTCCATTTGCCGGGCTCCAGATCCTTGTAGTGGGTAAAGAAATGCTCGATCTGGTTGAGAAGAATGTCGGGCAAATCGGTGTATTCGTTGACGTTGTTGTAATAGGGGTGAACCTTGTTCACGCTTACGCACAACAGCTTGGCATCGCCGCCGGCGTCATCCTCCATCATCATCACGCCGACCGGCCGCACGCGGCTGATGCAACCCGGCACGAACGGCGTGCGCGCGACGACGAGCGCGTCGATCGGGTCGCCGTCCTCGGCAAGCGTGTGCGGGATGAAGCCGTAATTGGTCGGATAGCGCATCGCGGTGTGGAGGATGCGATCGACGAACAACGCGCCCGAGGCCTTGTCGAGTTCGTATTTGACCGGTTCGCCGCCGAGCGGACATTCGATGACGACGTTGACATCGTGCGGCGGGTTCACGCCGATGGGGATTTGATCGATCCGCATGTTAGTCTCCTGGGTTGCTGCGCGGCGTAAGCGGCGCCGTGTGATTCGTCTATGGGAGAACGCCTGATGGCCTGGTTCGCGTTGATATTGGGCGGCT
>JANOCM010000699.1:0-3074 GCA_031412175.1 Alphaproteobacteria bacterium | reverse complement strand
GCCGAGCCGATGGTGCGCGGCTGCGGCCAGTATGCGGCATGGGCGGCGTCTTTCGCCTTCAGCGCCGCGATGCGCGAGCTGTCGAGGCGGCTCATCTGGCCGGCGCCGATGCCGGCGGTGCTGCCATCCTTGGCGTAGACGATCGCGTTGGACTTCACGTGCCGCGCGACGGTCCAAGCGAACAGCATGTCGGCCCATTCGGCCTCGGTCGGCTGGCGTTGCGTCACCACCTTGCAGTCGGCGCGGGTGAGGCCGCCGTTGTCGCGCGATTGCACCAACATGCCGCCGCCGATCTGGCGCAGCATCAGCCCCGGCCGGCGCGGATCGGGGAGGGCGCCGGTCAGCAGCAGGCGCAGGTTCTTCTTTGCTGCAAAAACGGCCTGCGCGTCGGCATCGGCGTCGGGCGCGATGACGACTTCGGTGAAGATGCCGGCGATCGCCTCCGCCGTCGGGCCGTCGAGGGACTGGTTGACGGCGATGATGCCACCGAACGCCGACACCGGATCGCAGTCGAACGCGGCCTTGTAGGCTTCGGCAAGCGTTGTGCCGGTGGCGACGCCGCACGGGTTGGCGTGCTTGATGATGGCGCAGGCGGGGCCGGCGTCGCGGAACTCGGCGATCAGTTCGAGCGCGCCATCGGCGTCGTTGAGATTGTTGTAGCTCAATTCCTTGCCCTGCACCTGGCGGGCGGCGGCGACACCGCGGGCGCCGGTCTGCGGTACATAAAGCGCCGCCTGCTGGTGCGGGTTCTCGCCATAGCGCAGCGTGTCCTTGCGGGTCAGCGCCAGCGGCAGCAGCGGCGGAAACTGCTCGCCCTGGTCGGCAAAGGCGAACCAGCTGGCGACCGCGGCGTCATAGGCGGCGGTATGGGCAAAGGCGGCGGCGGCGAGGCGCTTGCGCAGGGCGAGATCGGTGGCGCCGGCGTTGGCATTGAGCGCCGCGAGCAGCTCCGCATACTGGTCGGATGCGGTAACAATGGCGACATGGGCGTGATTCTTTGCCGATGACCGCACCATCGCCGGGCCGCCGATATCGATATTCTCGATGATGTCGTCGCGCGATGCCCCCTTCGCGACCGTCGCGGCAAAGGGGTAGAGGTTGATGATGGCAAGGTCGATCGGCACGATATCGTGCGCCGCCATCGCCGCCAGGTGATCGGGCAGGTCGCGATCCGCCAGCAGGCCGCCATGGACCTTGGGATGCAGCGTCTTGACCCGACCGTCCATCATTTCGGGAAAGCCGGTCAGGTCGCTGACATCGTCGACCGCCAGTCCCGCATCGCGCAGCGCCTTGGCCGTGCCACCGGTTGAAACCAGCGCGATGCCACGCGCCGCCAGCGCAGTGGCGAGTTCGACGATGCCGGCCTTGTCGCTGACCGAAATGAGCGCGCGGCGAATGGGGACGAGATCGGGCATGTTGTTCCTTGCTTGCGCCTATTTGCCGGCGCGCTTGAAGCTCCAGCCGATGCTCGCCGCCGCCTTGTCGGTGCGCCCGCTGATCACCAGCTGCTGGGTCTTGTGGATCGTGCCGCCGGGATCGACCCACAGCGACGGTTCGATGCTTACCGTGCCGCCGCGCGCCTTCATCCCCCACACCCGGCCCTGCGGCAGCTTGAGCAGCGCGCCGGCGCCATCGGCGGTGGGGGTGGCGGTGATGCCGGGGCCGAGGTGGAAACGCAGGTCGAAGGCGCGGTCGGGCCTTCGCTTCAGCGCCGATTTCGGTGCCGGTTCGATGATATCCTCGCCGCGCAGATCCTGGCCATCGGGGGACAGGAACAGCCGGCGGCGGACGGTCAGGCCGAAACGCTTGGCATAGCCGTCGTGCGCCGCCTCCAGCCACTGGCCTTCCTCGCTGCTGCGCGACTGGACGGTGACTTCCTCGACGCCGAGGCCGAGCGCGCCATCGTCGCGGATGCGCGTGCTGTTGGTGTCGGCGATGGTCAGCGTCGAATGTGCCGCGGTGGTCCGCAAGCCTGCGGCGAGCGGGGCAGCGAGCGGCGCTGCCAGCCCGCGATCGCCGCCGCAATTGGTGATGATGCGATCCGCCCCGTCGCTGAGTTCGAAGGCCAGCGTTCCGGCATGGCCACCGGCGGCAACCCGCGCGAGCGGCGGCGGCCCGGCATCGATGACCAGCACGGTATTGCCCGCCGACAGCCGGTAATAGCCCGACCAGCGCCCCGAACGCGCCAGCGCCGCGCCTGTGGCGGTGCGCTTGGCCAGCCGTTCGAGCGGCGGCGCGGCAATCGCGGCGCCGCCATGCCAGCCGCCGATGATCGCATCGCCCAGCGCGAGCCCGCGCAGGCTCGGCACCAGCCGCGCCAGCGTGTCGGCAAACACCGGCGGCGGCCGCAGCCCCAGGGCCGGGCCAGTGTTCGCGGTGAACAGCAGCAGTTCGGCGAGCGCCAGCGCATCGACCGGCGCGCGCGTTGCGATGCCGCCATCAGGCAGCACCAGCGTGCCCATCAGCCGGTCGATCGCCGCCAGCGCGGCATTGGCGCGCGCCTCGCCGCCGGGAATCAGCATGCCGGCCGCGTAAAGCCCGCACAGCGCTCGTGCCCGCGCCAGTCCTTCGGGCAGGCGGAAGGCGGCGCGATCGAGATGCCGCGCCCAGGTCGCCAGCGCCGACAGCACCGATGACCGATAGATCTGGTCCGTCGACGACAGGATCAGCGGCGCATGGCCGAGCGCGAACAGCAGCCGCGTGCCGGTGATATCGGCGTGCCAGGCCTGGGGTTCATATTCGACGAAGCTGGCCAGCCAGCGCGTCACCAGCGGCTCGGCGAGCTTGGCGCCATCCTTGTGGTCTGGCGCATGGGCGGCGATGTCGCGCAGCCATTCCCAGCCATTGGCCCAGTCGCGCCAGGCCGCCGGCGCGACCTCGAGGAAGCTGATGTCGCGGGTCATCGCGGTATGGCCGGCGTGGATCAGCCGCCCGGCCTGCACGCGCTCACCGATCGCAGCATCGCCGGGAACCGGATCCTCGGGCACGCCGAGCAGTTTCAGCGGATAGCGGCCGCG
The DNA here is from genome assembly GCA_031412175.1 of Alphaproteobacteria bacterium. Classification (GTDB taxonomy): domain Bacteria; phylum Pseudomonadota; class Alphaproteobacteria; order Sphingomonadales; family Sphingomonadaceae; genus Sandarakinorhabdus. The sequence continues at coordinate 57 of JANOCM010000699.1, read as the reverse complement.
CAGCCGCAGCCGGTGCAGCGGTGTCTTGTAGAGCGATGTCGAGACCCGCGCCGACAG
>JANOCM010000698.1:0-1558 GCA_031412175.1 Alphaproteobacteria bacterium | reverse complement strand
TTGCGGAAATAGGGCAGCACATCGGCCCAGCCCCAGCCGGTGAGGCCCAATTGCGCCCAACGGTCGTAATCGCTCGAATGGCCGCGGATATAGACCATGCCGTTGATCGACGACGACCCGCCGAGCACGCGGCCGCGCGGCCAGTACATGGCGCGATCCCCCATTTCGGCCTGGGGCACCGTCCAGAATCCCCAGTCGAACGGACTCGCCTTGTCGGGCGGAATGATCTGGGCGATGCCGCCGGGCATCTGGATCATCATGCTGTTGTCCTTGCCGCCGGCTTCGATCAGCAGGACGCGGGTGCCGGGGTCGGCCGACAGGCGGTTAGCGAGCACGCAGCCCGCCGAGCCGGCGCCGACGATGATGAAATCCCAATGATCCGACGCGCCGCTCGCTGCCACCGGCATTCTCCCCAATTGACGTTTGCGTCACCCTAGCCGACCGGGCCGCCCCCGCAAACGGGGCAATCTGTCAGGCCGTCGCAATCCGGAACCGAAAAATGGTGCCGTCCCAGGTGAAATTGCTGCTGTCGGCGGCTTCCATCCCGTCCAACTGCAGATGCGATGCGATACAGCGCTGCCAAAAGGCCCGGGCGCCGGCATTGCCGCGCATCACCGCGGCCTCCCAGTGACCGGGGTAACGGCTGAACAGCGCATGGGCGGCGGCGGTGCCCAGCCCGGCGCGGCGGTATTTCCGCACCACGAAGAATTCGGCGATGTTATGGTCGACCGGTGCCATGCCGTGCGGCGTCGCGTTGAGCAGGGCAAAGCCGGCAAGCTTGCCCTGCAGGCGAAACAGCAGCGGCAGGTGATCGTCGCGCTGCCACCAGCGCTCTACCGGAATATCGATGACATAGCGGCCGTCGTCCGACAGGTCGCCGCGCGGCGTGCCGGCGAAGAGCTCCGAAAAATCATGGATATAAAGCTGGATCAGGTTCTCCAGCACTTGGCGTTCGGCGACGCTGGCCGGGTCGATGGCCAGGCCGTCGATCATGCCGGATGCCAAGCCTTCAGCGGCACCTCGCTGTCGGCGAGCGCTGCCGGATCGACGCTGACGCCCTGTTCGACGAGCGCCTTGCCCTGGACATAGTCCTTGACCGCATTGACGCAATCGAGCGCGATGACCTTGCCGGCCTTGAGATAGATGATGCTGAAACTGCGCGCTGCCACGTCACCGCGCAGTACGGTCGCATCATAGCCCGTCGAAAGCCCCATCGTCTGCAGCCGCAGGTCATATTGGTTCGACCAGAACCACGGCACCGCGTGGTACGGTTTCGGATTCCCGGTCAGCGCCCTCGCTACCGTCGTCGCCATGTCATTGGCATTCTGCACCGATTCGAGCCGGATGTGCGCGCCGTCGGCAAAATCATTGTCGTGCGCGGCGCAATCGCCGACGGCAAAAACGTGCGGCAGGCTGGTCTGACAATGGTCGTCGACATCGACGCCGTTGGAACCCGCCGCGCCGGCCGCCAGCAAGGGGGCCACCGCCGGCATGATCCCGATGCCGACGATCACCATGTCGGCGGCGATGCTGCTGCCATCGGCGAGCCGTACGCCAG
>JANOCM010000697.1:0-1761 GCA_031412175.1 Alphaproteobacteria bacterium | reverse complement strand
GTGGATCGCGATCTCGTGGCCCGACGTCCAGTCGCCTTCGTCGATATGGGCACTCCAGCCCATTGCTGTTCCAGCGCGGCTCGAGACGTCGACCTTGCGTCCGGCAAGGCTGAACACGCCCATGCCGGCAGGGTCCTCGCGACGGAGCGTCTCATCGTCCCATCCCGACGCGCCGAGCCTGAGCAGCTTCGCCGGGTCATCGATACCGCGGCCGTTGTCGGAGATCCGCAGGCAGGCGCGGTCATGGCTCAGCTGGGTTGTCGAAACGATCACCCTGGTCGCGCCGGCGCGGCGGGCGTTCTGCAGCAATTCGGCGGCGATATCGCCCTCAGTCTGGTTGAACAGGCGGGTGACGGTCTGGATGACTTTCGGGTCGACGCAGGCGCGGATGGCGTGAACGGTCATGGCGTGGGTCCTTCGCTGATCGGGGTTGATCGCGGCAGCGCAGCCCCCTCCCCTTTCTCAAGCCACCAGGCGGTTGTCGGGCATTCCCGTTGAAAGCCCCAGTTCCCTGCACAGCCGTGCTGCGAAGACCCCCGGGTTTGTGATTTCCCGGATGCCGGCATAATTGTTGCGTTCGCCGCTAAAGTCGCGCCGGTCGCGGCAGCGCCGGTAGAGTATCTCGCCGTTGTGTGAGAAGCCGCCGCACGAGATCTGGACATAGAGTTCGTCGCTGTGGAGCGTCACCTCGCCGCTGACGGCCGGGCCGCCTGCGTTCGACCGTATGTCATAATCGCTGCGCTCATAGCCAAGAGCGTCGGCAAGGGCGATGAGCGCGCGACGCGCCTCGCCATGAAAAAGCTTCTTGGCGTCCTGGTCGTAGGCAACGCCTCGATAGGCGAGGGTCACCAGAACGGGTTTGCGGCGAAGGTCGCTGATCTCGCTCATGCACTGCTGTTTAAGCGTGCTGTCGCTCTCGCCCTGGCTGTTGGCGATGGCTCCGAGGTGGCGAGCGAGCAGGATGACAGCCGGGTCGCTGTCGGCTTGTTTGCCGGCGCGCCTCGTGTCCTCGATGGCAGCCTGCAGGCCGTGTAACGCACCGAGAAGTGTCGTCAGCGCTGAAGTGTCGAGCGCCTGCTGGTGGCGAAAGGCGATATCGTAGCTCATGGTTGTTCTCCTCTCATGATGGCGCCGCCGACAGCGGTTCTGTCGACGGCGAAGGGGCCGAGTTGTGGGAAATCTCGCGCGATCAAGCGCTTGGGGCTCGATTGACGATCAGCTGTCACTGACGATGGATATCCGCAGGCGTTCTCCCGTGTTCACCAACACGGTGATGTCGCCGGTCGACAGGTCCTGATCGACAAGCGTGATCGCGGGATCGAGTTCGGAGAGCGTTTGTTCGAGATAGGAGCCGATGCGTTCTGCGATCGACTCTTTGGGCTGGTTCGCTTTGGTCATATTACGTCTACCGGTCAGGCAGCGATCGCCAGCGGTTCTTCGCTGTCATCGTCTTCGGTGTCGGCACCGACCTGTTCATTCGTGTTGAGAAGATAGGTGGCCGCGGTTTCGGCCTTGGCCGCGGCGGACAGCAGCGCCTTTTCGTCGTCCTTCAGGATCTTGATCCAGGACGCGATATAGCTTGCATGGTTGTCGAGGTGCGTTACCGGCAAGCCCAGATTAGCACCGATAATGCAGGAACTTAGCTCTGCAACAAGCTCTTCGCGGGCGTACTTCTCACTTCCGAAGCCGCCTTCCATGTCACGATTCAATCGCGACTTGTGCCCCGTCCAGTGGCTGAGTTCATGGGCTGCGACCGCCCCA
>JANOCM010000696.1:0-1546 GCA_031412175.1 Alphaproteobacteria bacterium | reverse complement strand
GCCCAGCATCACCGTCCGCGTCTGCCGCAAATCGCCGATGCGCACCGACGGGTTGCCCTCGACCAGCACCATGTCGGCCACCTTGCCGACCTTGATCGACCCGGTCTTTGCCGCCATGCCGACCAGCCGCGCCGGGTTGATCGTCGCCGTTGCCAGCGCCTCGCCCGGCGTCATCCCGGCGTCGACATAAAGCTCCAGCTCGCGGATGATCTCGATGCCGCTGCCGTCGGTGCCGGCAACGATCGGCACCCCGGCGCGCTGCATCTTCACCACCAGTTGCTTCATCTTGGCGAAACTGGCGCGGTAATCGGTACGCGTCAGGTCCTTGGGTACCGCAAAGCCGCCCGAGCGAAAGCCGCGCTCGGTCGTCGGCGGCATGGTGCCGGCAAACGGTGCATAGGCCGGCGACAGATCGCCATTGTCGGGCACATACAGGCCTTCGAACGTCACCAGCGTCGGATCGTTGGCGATTTTGCGTTTCGCCATCGTCGCCACCATCGCCTGCATCGGCGCGGCGTCGAGATCGACGTCTTTCGCGTACCGCCCCGGCCCTTCGAAGCGCATGATGCCGTTCGATGCGGCGATGACGCTGTCGGGCATCGCCTGCATGATGACCCAGTTGATATGGGTGATCTCGTCATAGCCGGCATTGATCGCGTCCATCGGCCGGATGCCCTGCGGCACATGGCCATGGACGTGGAGGCCGAGCCGGTGCGCCTCGGCAATCGCCGGCTTCAACCATTTCGGGTCGAAGGTGCCGTAGAATTTGACCCCGATGAAGCCGCCGGCCCTGGCCTTTTTCACCGCCGCGATCGCCTCCGCCTCGCTGGTCACGACATTGGCAACCTGCGCGGTGTTGGGCCCCTTGCCGTCGATCAGCGACGAGGCATAGACATTGGGCATCAGCAGTTCGCCCGCCGCCCGCCGCCGGGCGCGCTCGATGGTCTGGACATCGTTGTTGCCGGGGTCGCGCACCGATGTGATGCCCAGCGACAGTTCCTGGGTGCCGGTGAAATCGTCGCCGATGTGCATGTGCGCGTCCCACATCCCGGGCACCAGAGTCTTGCCGGTGCCGTCGATGACCATCGCGGTGCCGGTCGCCACTTTGGCGGCGGCGCCGACCTTGACGTTCAGCCCCTTGTCGACGACCACCGTCTGGTCGGGGCGGAACACCAGCGCATCGGCATCAAACAGCCGGACATGGGTGAAGGCGACCGGGCCGTCGGGCGTCTTCAGCAGCGCCTTGACCCGCGCCGGCGCGTCGGCGGCGAGCGCCTTCACCTGCGCCGCCTCCATCCGCGCCATCTCCTTTTCATAGCCGGCGGGCAGCCAGCCCATGCCGAAGGTGACGCCGAAGAACTTGCCATTGGCATCGGCCCAGATCGGGATCGGCGTCGTGCCAAGGCCGCTGATCGCCCAGGCGGTGAGCGTCTGCTTCGCCCCACCTTCGCCGACCTCGATCGTCGTCAGTTGTTTCGCCGTGGCACGGCCGCCAGGCAGCATCGCCACCGATTTGTCGGGGCTGGCAAGAATGGCCTCGAGCAGC
>JANOCM010000695.1:0-3541 GCA_031412175.1 Alphaproteobacteria bacterium | reverse complement strand
GTCGTGCTGCTCAGCGACGTCGACGGCCTGTACACCGCCAACCCGCAGCGCGATCCGGCAGCAAGGCTGGTGCCCGAGGTGCTGAAGCTGACCGCGGCGATCGAGGCGATGGCCGATGCGGGCAGCGGCTCCGGGCTGGGATCGGGCGGCATGGCGGCCAAGCTGGCGGCAGCGCGCATCGCCGGCGCCGCGGGCATCCACCTCGCCATCGCCGATGGCCGCGTCACGCACCCGCTGCAGCGCTTTGCCGACACGGGGCGCGGCACGGTGTTCGTAGCCGGCGAAGGCGCGCGCGCGAAAAAGGCCTGGCTCGCCGGGCGGCTGACGGTGCACGGCACGCTGATCGTCGATGCCGGCGCGGTGGCGGCGCTGCAACGCGGCAAGAGCCTGCTGGCGGCGGGTGTCACCGGCGTCGAGGGGCGGTTTGCGCGCGGCGATGTCGTGGCGATCGCTGGCCCCGATGGCGTCGTGGCGCGCGGGCTGGCAGCCTATGATTCGGGCGATGCCGCGGCGATCAAGGGCCTGCGCAACGATGTCCAGGGCACCGCGCTCGGCTATGCGCCGCGCGCCGCGGTGGTCCATGCCGATCATCTGGTGCTGATTTGAGCGCGCAAGCGATCATCGACGCGATAGCGCGGGCAGCGCGCGCTGCCGTGCGGGCGCTGGCGCAGGCGCCGACCGCGCAAAAGGCGGCGGCGATCCGGGCTGCGGCGGCTGCCATCAGGGCGCGCGCCGATGACGTGCTCGCCGCCAATGCCGAGGACGTCGCCGCCGCGCAGGCAGCTGGCATTTCGGCGGCGCTGGTCGACCGGCTGGCGCTCGATGCCGGCCGGTTGGAGGGCATCGCTGCCGGGCTCGATACCGTCGCGGCGCTGCCCGATCCGGTGGGGGAGGTCATCAAGGCCTGGTCGCAGCCCAATGGCCTCGATTTCGCGCGCGTCCGCGTGCCGCTCGGCGTCATCGGCATCATCTATGAAAGCCGGCCAGGCGTCACCGCCGACGCCGCGGCACTGTGCCTGATGGCCGGCAACGCCTGCCTGTTGCGCGGCGGGTCGGAGGCGGCGCGGTCGAATGCCGTGCTGCTCGATTGCGTCGCGACGGGCCTCGCCGGTGCGGGGCTGCCGGCGGCGGCGGTGCAGATGGTGCCCGCCGGCGACCGCGCGCTGGTGGGTGCGATGCTGGCCGCCCATGGCCTGATCGACGTCATCATCCCGCGCGGCGGCAAGGGGCTGGTGGCGCGCGTCCAGGCCGAGGCCAAGGTGCCGGTGCTCGCGCATCTCGACGGCATCAACCATGTCTATGTCGATGGCGGTGCCGATATGGAAAAGGCGGTGGCGATCGTCGTCAATTCGAAGCTGCGGCGCACGGCGGTGTGCGGCGCGATGGAAACCCTGCTGATCGACCGCGCCGCCGCGCCGGCGTTGCAGCGCGCGGTGGTTGCGGCGCTGCTCGATGGCGGCTGCGCGCTGCACGGCGATGCCGGCGTGCGGGCGCTCGATGCGCAGGTCACGCCGGCCGACGCAGCGGATTTCGACACCGAATGGCTCGATGCGGTGGCATCGGCTGCGCTGGTCGATGGCGTCGCCGGTGCCATCGCGCATATCGCCGCGCATGGGTCGTCGCACACCGATGCCATCGTAACCGAGGACGCCGCGGTGGCCGAAGCGTTCCTGTCCGCCGTCGACAGCGCCATCGTGCTGTGGAACGCCTCCACCCAGTTCGCCGATGGCGGCGAGTTCGGCTTCGGCGCCGAAATCGGCATCGCGACGGGCCGTCTCCACGCGCGCGGGCCGGTCGCGCTGGAGGGGCTGACGACGTACAAGACGCGGGTGACGGGAACGGGACAGGTGCGGGCGTGATTTGGCGTGGGCGGGACAATCGGTTATCATCGTTGCGATGAATATTCGGACCGCACCGCCCGAACTCGATCCCGAGATTTTCGGTGAGCCTATTACCGATGCTGATTGGGCAGCGATGTCCGCCGAAGAACGCGCTTTCCTGCAGGAAGGCATCGATGAACTGGATCGCGGCGAGTTCATCACCCACGAGGAAATGAAGCGCGAGTTCCAGCAGATGCGTGAGAAATACGCGATAAAGTGACGTTGCTGGTCTGGGCGCCCAGTGCGCAGCGCGATATTCGCCGCATTGGACTCCGGCTCGATCAACTGGATCCGCGAATTGCCGAAAGAATCGTCGAGGAAATCGAGAGACGCGCGGAAAGGTTGCTCGATTTCCCGTTGTCAGGGCCCCGGATTGGCCGAACCCCCTACAGAAAGCTTCTGATCGCTCGATATAACTATCTGGTGGCTTATCGAGCGGCTGGTAGTGCGATCGAAATCGTGCGCGTTCGCCATGCCCATGAAAATTGGCTGCCTCGGTGAAACGCGTCGGCCTCCTCGGCGGTTCGTTCAACCCGGCGCACGCGGGCCACCGCCACATCAGCGTTGAGGCGATGCGCCTGCTCGGTCTCGACGAAATCTGGTGGCTGGTCAGCCCGCAGAACCCGCTGAAGCCCGCCGACGGCATGGCCAGCCTCGACGCCCGACTCGCCTCGGCGGGTGCCGCGGCGCGGCACCCGCGCATCCGGCCGATGGCCATCGAGGCCGAACTCGGCACCCGCTATGCCGTCGATACCGTCGCCGCGCTGCGCCGCCGCCACCCCGAAATCGCCTTCATCTGGCTGATGGGTGCCGACATATTGCCCGAATTGCACCGCTGGCACCGCTGGCGGGCGTTTGTGCGATCGCTGCCGATTGCCGTTTTGACGCGTCCGCGCTACATGGGGCCTGCTTTGGTGTCGCCCGCGATGGCCTGGGCACGGCGGTGGCGGCACCCCGCCGGCCACGCCCATGACTGGACGAGGTGGACCCTGCCGGCGATCATCGTCCTCGATATCCGCCCAACGGCGCTTTCGGCGACGGCGATTCGCGCCGCCGATCCGGATTGGGCCGGCCGCCTCGAAGACAGCCAGATGAGAACAGGACACACGCCTTGACGACGACGAAGAAATCCATGGCACCGGTGACGCCGGCGCAAAAGGCCACCATCGACGCCCATATCGAGGCGTTGCACGCCATGGTCATGCAGCAGCTCGACGACGATCAGGCGGTCGATCCGGTGTCGATCCCGCTCGCCGGCAAGACCAGCATTGCCGATTACATGGTCATCGCCAGCGGCAAGTCGGGCCGCCAGGTCGCATCGATGGCGATGAAGATCGCCGAGCGGGTGAAGACCGAATTCGGCCGCCCGGCGCGCGTCCAGGGCCTGCCGACCGCCGATTGGGTGCTGATCGACGCCGGCGATGTCGTCATCCACATCTTTCGCCCCGAAGTGCGCGAATTCTACAACCTCGAACGCATGTGGGCGTTCGATTCGGAGCCCAACAAGGGTGAGCCGCGGATGGGCGACCTGCGCGAATCACACGAAGCCCGCTCGGCGCCGCTGCCCGAAGCGCGCGACCCCAATCTCGGCGACCCGCGCAAGCTCGGCTGATGAAGCTGCACATCGTGGCGCGCGGCCGCATCGGCGCGTCGCCCGAGGC
>JANOCM010000694.1:0-2389 GCA_031412175.1 Alphaproteobacteria bacterium | reverse complement strand
TGCGGCGCTCGCCGAGGCGCTGCGCCGCAACGTCTGGCGCGGCGAAGCTATCAACGACGATGCCGTCGACTGGATGGTCGGGCAGGTGCGCAGCGTAGCCCGCCGGCTCGACGCGACGTCGGCCGCTGCCATTCTGGCGGGGCATCTGTCGCCGGCGCAGGCGTCGGCGGCATGACCACGCTCCTGGTGGAATTCTCGCGGCCGTTCCGCGCCCATGATGTCGCCGGCGTCACCCGCCAGCAGATGATCGAGGCGACGCCTGACGAACTGGCAGCGCTCGCCAGGCGTTTCGACCTGCTGGCGCTGGAGAGATTGACTGCGGCTATCGAGCTGAAGCGCGAGGCCGCCGGCATCCGCGTGACAGGGCAGGTCCATGCCAGCGGCGACCAGCCCTGCGCCGCTACCTACGCGCCGGTGCCGTTCCTGATCACCGAGCCGATCAATCTGCTGCTCGTCGAGCACGCCCCCGAAGGCGACGAGATCGAGCTTGCCGATGCCGATCTCGACGCCGAGCCCTTGGTCGGCGACATCATCGACCTGGGCGAGATCGCGGCGCAGGCGTTCGCGCTGGCGCTCGATCCTTACCCGCGGTCGACCGCGCCGGCGCCGGGGGTGATGACGGAGGCCGAGGCGCGCGTGGCTTCGAACCCGTTTTCGGTGCTGAAAAAGTAACCGCCTCGGCGCCGCCGGCCGCCGCGATCCAGGCGTCGGTGGCATCGAGCGCGCTGCCCGCCGCCGCCAGCGCCGTCCGGACCGTGGCAGGCTGCAGCGGTTCGGCGACCGAAACCTTGCCGCCGGCGGTCAGCAGTTGCAGTGCCACCGGCTTGTCGCCGGGCGCCGACAGCCCGCCGGTAAGCAGCAGCGCCAGCCGTTTGGCGACTTCGTTCGACCGGAACTGCATCGCCGTCACCTGCTGGAACAGCGCGAAATCGTCGAAACTGCGCTGGCCGAGCCGCGCCAGGCTGTCGCGCAGGCTGGCGAGGGCTTCCTTGATGGCTTGCGACATGGGCAATTCCTCAGGCGAAGGCGGCGATGGTCTCGGCGAGCAGTTTCAGCGACTGGCGCAGCCGCTCGCGGCTCAATTCGGCGAGCCGGGCGCGGTTTTCGGGCGTAAGGTTCCTGTTTTCGAGCGCGTTGACATAGCTGTCGTGCGCGGTTTCGAAATCGGTCACCGCCTGCGCCAGCGTGACGGGCAGCGCGCGCGCCGCCGCCAACCGGCTTTCGGTGTCGATGCGCTGGCGCAGCAGCGCGCGGCGGGCTTCATCGGACAGGAGTTCGCGTTTCTCGGCGCGGCCGGCGTTGGGGTTCAGCCGCGTGGCGCGGTCGCGCTGCCAGCGTGACGTCTGGATCGATTGGAGATTGGCGAGTTCCGACACCAGCGCCAGATCGGCCCAGTTGCCGAGATCGCGGCGCAGCGCCGCCGTCACCTCGCGCAGTTTCGGGTGGTTGGCCTCGATCGCCTGCAGCTGCCGCGCCTGTTCGGCCTCGCGCGACAGCGTGTCGATCATGGCGAGGATGCCGTCGAGCGCCTTCGACTGGTCGGCGCTCAGCTTCGACAGCGGGTTGGCGCTGCCGCCCAGCCCCTCGATCGCCGCCTTGGCCTCGGCGAGGTTGAAGCGTTCGTCGGTGGTGCTGCCCGACGCGACGGCATCGACCGCCGCCACATAGGCCGACAGCGCGCTGATCAGCTGCAAGGTCGGGGTGAAGGCAGCGCGGTCGATGCGGGTGAAGGTCGTGTGGCTGCTGCTCGCCGGGTCGCACAACGATGCCGCCGGGGTGCCGGTGGCGATGCGGATTTCGGGCCAGTCGCACAGCGGGTCGGCGAGGGCGAATTCGACGCTGGCGTCGCGGCTGGTGGTGACGATGCTGTCGATCAGCGCATTCGACGCGCGGATCAGCGGCGCGCCTTCCTGCACCACTTCGCCGGCGCGTTCGATGCGCAGCTGGTTGGTCGCGCAGCCGGCGAGCAACGTCGCCGCCAGTATTGCCGATACGCACCGCATGGGAACCCCTCCCCTGAACGCCGCGCAGCCTATCACGCCGCCGGGCCGGTGCCCATGCACCCGCCCGGCGCGCTGGTTCAGAACGGCACGTCGTCGTTGAGATCGTCGTCGAATGCCGCCGGCCGCTTGTTGCCGCCGCCCAAGCCGCCGCTGCTCGCCGGCGCGCCGTAATCGTCGCCGCCGCCGCCATAGCCTCCTGCGGATGCACCACCGCCCTGCGAGGCACCGCCGCTGTCGCGGCCACCGATCAGCGTCAGCTCACCCTTGAACGGCCCGACGACGATCTCGGTCGTGTAGCGATCGGCGCCGCTCTGGTCCTGCCATTTGCGCGTCGTGATGCTGCCTTCGATGTAAACTTCGCTGCCCTTGCGCAGATATTGCTGCGC
>JANOCM010000693.1:0-2156 GCA_031412175.1 Alphaproteobacteria bacterium | reverse complement strand
GCTTCGGCGATATCGAGGTAAATGTCAGCGGCGGTTACGACCCGACCGAGACGCCGGAAACCAGCCGCGTCATCCGCGCCCAGCAGGCGGTCTATGCCCGCGCCGGGGTCGAACAGACGCTGTATCCGCGCAACGCCGGGTCGTGGCCGGGCAGCGTCTTCACCCAGCCGCCGGTCAGCCTGCCCGCCGGCCAGTTCGGCCTGGGGCACGGTAGCGGCGCCCATGCCCCGAACGAATATTTCGTCGTCGATTCGAGCAATCCCAAGGTGATGGGGCTGGTCGGCTGCACGTTGGGATTCGTCGACTTTCTGTACGAGATGGCGGTCGTCAGTTGATGTTCGCGCCACTTGAGCGTGCCCGCCAATTGCCTATGGCTCAGGCGGTGCTGGCGCCCCTACTGGCAGTCGTTCTGTTCGCGGCGGCACCACTGGTGCCGTTGACCCCGTCAGGCATGGGTAGCGTGCAAATCGGCATGACACTGAAACAGGCCGAATCGGCGCTCGGTGCAAAACTGGCGATCGAATACCCAAATGATCCCGCATGCGGTGAAGGCTGGCGTGCCGATGGTCAGGCCCGGCATATCAGGTATCTGTTCGAGGATGGCCGCCTTGCAGCGATAGGCATCACGAGAGGCACTACCATCAACGGTATCAAAATCGGGGATGCCGATAATGCCGTCCGCAAGGCCTTCCCGAAGGTTGTCGCGGAACTCCACAAATATGATGACGAGGGCCAATACCTCAAGGTCAAGATGGCCGCCACAAACGGCATCGTGTTCGAGACGCACAAGGGCCAGGTGACCATCATTCGCGCAGGCAGATATCCCGCGATCGAGTATGTCGAAGGCTGCCTGTAGAACGGCTTGCGAAAGCGCAGGCGCGCGGCCAGTGCCTAGCTAAACGGCGACGAACCTGTCCACACCGCCGGCATCACTAATCCGCCGGATGCGGCCGCGTTCCTCCAGCCAGTGGAGGTGCGCCACCGCCTCCCCCGTCGCAATGCCGTAGTCGCTCTCCCCGACCGGTTTGCGGAACAGCGTCGCGAAACTGTCGACCGCCGTCCGTGGCTCGGCGCAGAACGCCGTCAGCTTGGCGAGCTTGTCGAGATGGTCGTCGCGGAGCTGGTCGAGGCGGGTGTGCAATCCGGTGAACGGCTCGTTGTGCGCCGGCAGCACCAGGACTTGGCGGTCGATGTGGCGCAGCCTCTCGATGCTCTCCAGCCAGTCGCCAAGCGGATCGGCATAGGGCTCGGTCGGATAGACGGACACATTGCTCGTGATGCGCGGCAGCACCTGGTCGCCGGCGATCATGATGTTGTCGTCGCTGACCAGGCACGAATGTTCGGGAGCATGGCCGCGGCCGGTGACGATGCGCCATTGCCGCGCGCCTATGGTCAGCACATCGCCATCCTTGATCCGCTTGAAGCCGGTTGGCAGCGGATAGACGATCTTGTGGAAACTGCCCCAGGCCTTGGCCTTCATCGTGTCGACCGCCTGTTCGGGCCAGCCGGCGCGGATGCTGAAATCCACCGCCTCGGCCGGCGGTTCATCGCGGATATCGAGCGTCAGCGATCGCGCCAGCAGGAATTCGGTGCGGGCGATTTCGAGCGGGACGCCCCAGCGCTCGCACAGCCACCCGGCCAGCCCCAGGTGATCGGGATGATAATGGGTGACGATGATGCGGGTGACGGGCTTTCCTGCCAGCGGCCCGGCGAACAGCGCGTCCCAATAGCCGCGCGTGCGGGGCATGTTGACGCCGGTATCGACGATGGCCCAACCGTCACCGGCATCGAGCAGCCAGAGGTTGATGTGGTCGAGCCCGAAGGGCAGCGGCATGCGCGTCCAGTGGATGCCCGGCGCGACCTCGAACATCGTACCATGATCGGGCACCCAGCGGCCGAATGGATAATGCAGCCCGCGGATATCGTCAGGCGTGCGCGGCTCGGCAGAACTCGCCGCGATGCGCTGGAACGGCTGGGCAGCGAGCGACATGTCCGACATGGCGTCACCCTTAGGTTGACGCTTGCGGCAAGTCGACTCTCCTTGCCCAAAACCGCGCCTGCTGGAATAGGCAGGGCGTGCACCCCAATCCCGCCTTTCGCTTCAAGCCGGACGATCCGGTGCTGGCGTTCATTGCCGCGCACGGCTTTGCGCATCT
>JANOCM010000692.1:0-2920 GCA_031412175.1 Alphaproteobacteria bacterium | reverse complement strand
CCCGCGATGCGATGCCCGACGGCGGCACCCTGGCGATCCGCACCCGCAACGGCGTCGACAGCGGCACCGTGCTGCTGGAAATCACCGACACCGGCACCGGCATGGACAGCGACACCGCGGCGCGTGCCTTTGAACCGTTCTTCACCACCAAGGCGACCGGGCGCGGCAGCGGCCTCGGGCTCAGCCAGGTCTATGGCTTTGCCAGCCAGTCGGGCGGCGATGTCACGATCGATTCCACACCCGGCGCCGGCACCAGCATCTGCCTGTCGCTGCCGCGCGCAATGACCGACGAGGAGCCATGATGACCGCAACCGCCGCGATGCCGGCTCGGCCGACCATATTGATCGTCGAGGACGAAGCCCTGGTCCGCGAGGTCAGCGTCATGGAATTCGAAGATGCCGGCTTTGTCGTGCTGGCCGCCGGCGACGGCGAAACCGCGCTGGCCCTCGTTGCCGCGCACCCCGAAATCGCCCTGCTGTTTACCGATATCAGCCTGTTCAACAGTATCGACGGCTGGACGGTGGCGCAGCGTGCCCGCGAATTGCGCCCGCAGTTGCCGGTCATCTATGCCACCGGCTATTCGCCCGACGCGCCGAAACTGGTCGAAGGCGCGCGCTTTTTCAAGAAACCGTTCCTGCCGTCGGCGATCATCGCCGCGGCGCGGGAAATGATCGCGGGCTAGTTTTCGACCGCCGGGATGGCTTTCAGATAGGCGGCAATCGCCGCACGATCTTCCTTGGGCAGCTTGGCGAGGTTTTGCTGCACCTCGACCATGCTGCCGCCGACGCTGTCGTAATCGGGCGTGAAGCCGGTTTCGAGATAGGTTTCGATTTCCCCCGCCGACCAGGCGCCGATGCCGGACCTCGCCGGGGTGATGTTGGGAATGCGGCCCTTGCCTTCCGGATTGGCGGCGCCGCCGAGCCAGCGCGCGGTATCGAGCCCGCCGAGACCGCCAAGCGTCCGCGGGGTGTGGCACTGTCCGCAATGGCCAGGCCCTTCGACGAGATAGCGCCCGCGCTGCGCCGGTGCGTTCCCGGCGGGCAGCGCCGCGATCGGCCCGCTGTCGAGATACAGCAGCTTCCACAGGCCAATGCCGCGGCGGATGTTGTAGGGGAACGCCAGCCGGGTTTCCGGTGGCCTGCCGGCGACGCGGGGCAGCGTTTTGATGAAGGCGAACAGGTCGGCGACATCGCCTTGCGTCATGTTGACGTACGAACTGTACGGAAATGCCGGATACAGATGGTTGCCGGTGCGATCGACGCCGCGCTGCATGGCATTGGCGAAGTCTTCGAGCCGCCAGCCGCCGATGCCATCGACCGGATCGGCGGAGATGTTGGGCGACTGGAAAGTGCCGAACGGTGTCGCCAGCGGCCGACCGCCGAGCCGCAGCCGGTCATCGCCCTTGGCGCCGACGGCGGCATGGCACGAGGCGCAGCCGCCGGCCCAGAAAATGCGGGCACCGCGGGCTGCGTCGCCGCTGGTTTCGGCGGCGATCTCGGCAGCCGGCAGGCGCCGCGGCATCGTCAGCAACCCGAACAGCCATGTCGCAAACAATGTGAGAGCGACAAGGCTGATCAGCAGGCGGCGCATCGCTGCGGGCCTATTGCTCCTTCACACGGAAGCTCTCGTGGCAGCTCTTGCAGTTCGCCGTGACCTGGCCGAACAGCGGCTTCATCGCATCGAGGCTCGCCGGTTTGGCGGCGGCCGCGGCGCCGGTATCGGCCTGGAACTTGGCGACGGCAGCCTTGAACTCCGCCGGCTTTTCCCAGATTGCCGGGGCCGCCTCGGTCTTGCCGCCGGTCTTCGACGTCGGCGGGAAATGCGTGCCGAACGCCTTGGCACCGGCGTTCATGCTGGTGAACAGCGCGGCGACGGCAGCGGCATCATAGGGCGTTTCGCCCTTCAGATAGCCGACCAGCGCCTTGGTATCCTTGCCATTCTGCTTCATGATCGCCTGGCGGGCAGCGATCGGATCGGCGGCCAGCGCCGGCGCTGTGGCAGCGATCGTCATGGTGGCGGCAAGCAGCAAAGCGGTCATGCGCATCGGTCGTTCTCCCTCGGCCCTGATGGCGTGCAGCAAAGCCAAGTTGGCGGCATTGTGCAATGGCCAAATGCCGGTGTGGCGTTTCGGCTTCCGGCGTCAGGCCATCGCGGTTTCGAGCGCTTCGCTCGCCGCCAGCCATTTCGCCTCGCTGGCAGCCAGCTGCTTTTCGGCCTCGCCGCGCAGGCGCATCAGGTCGCTCGCCGGGCGGTGGCGATCCGACGCATTGGCGGACTTGGGGTCGGCGAGCGCGCCATCGATCTCGGCGATCCGCGCCGTCAGCCGGGCGGTTTCGGCCTCGGCGTCCTTGATCGCCTTGCGCAGCCCAGATGCCGCCTCGCGGGCGGCGGCGGCGGCCTTGCGGTCGTCCTTCTTGTTGCCTTTCGACTTGCCGCCCTCGGGCGACGCCGGCCCCTTGCCGAGGATGGTGTCGGTGTAATCGTCGAGGCTGCCGGCGAATTCGGTCGCGCGGCCGGCATCGACCAGCACCAGCCGATCGGCACTCGCCTCGATCATGTGGCGATCATGGCTGACGACGACGACAGCGCCGTCATAATCGTTGAGCGCCTGGACCAGCGCCTCGCGCGTATCGACATCGAGGTGGTTGGTCGGTTCGTCGAGGATCAGCAGGTGCGGCGCGTCGCGGGTGATCAGCGCCAGCGCCAGCCGGGCCTTTTCGCCGCCCGACATCTTGCCGACCTTCTGCTCCGCCATTGCCCCCGAAAAGCCGAAGCGCCCCAGCTGCGCGCGCACCTGTGATGGGTTGGCGCCCTTCATCAGCCGGCTCATGTGCTCGAGCGGAGTGTCGTCGCTGTCGAGCTCCTCGACCTGATATTGGGTGAAATAGCCGACGCGCAGCTTGCCCGGCGCATGCTTGGT
>JANOCM010000691.1:0-5821 GCA_031412175.1 Alphaproteobacteria bacterium | reverse complement strand
TCGGTGAACTTGGTCGCCTCGATCTTGAGGAACGGCGCGCCGGCAAGCTTGGCGAGGCGCCTGCTGATCTCGGTCTTGCCGCAGCCGGTGGGGCCGATCATCAGGATGTTCTTGGGCGTCACCTCGTCGCGCAGGTCGTCGGCTAGTCGCTGCCGGCGCCAGCGATTGCGCAGCGCGACGGCGACGGCCTTCTTGGCATCATCCTGCCCGACGATGTGGCGATCGAGCGCCGTGACGATCTCGCGCGGGGTCAGGCCGGCGTCGTCGGCGGCGATATTCGACTGGGGATTCATACAACAGGTTCCGCTGCAAGATCGGGGGCCGTGCCGGGGGTCGCGGCCAGGGCTTTGGCGATCGGTTGGTCGATGGCGCGGGTCACCCACGCCGGATACTGCATCTCGGGCCGGGTCGCCGTCTCGAGCCGGGCGAGTTCGCTGGCCGTCAGCGCAATGTTGGTGGCGGCGATATTGTCGTCAAGCTGTGCCAGCTTCGACGCGCCGATGATGACGCTCGACACCCGCGGGTTGGCGAGCACCCAGGCGAGTGCCACCTGGGCAACGCTGGCGCCATGCGCGGTGCCGATCTCGCGCAGCACGTCGACCAGCGCGAAGCCCTTGTCCTTGTCGAACGGGATCATGTCGAACCCCGACAGGCGGTTCGCGGGGTCCTTCAGGTTCTCGCGCGTATATTTGCCGCTGAGGAAGCCGCCGGCGAGCGGGCTCCACGCGGTCAGGCCGAGGCCGTAGCGGTCGAGCATCGGCAGCACCTCGTGCTCGATGCCGCGGCCGAGCAGCGAATACATCATCTGGACATGGCTGAACGGCGCCCAACCGTTGGCGCGCTGGAGTTCCAGTGCTGCCGCCACCTTCCACGCCGACCAGTTCGACACGCCGAGATAGCGCGCCTTGCCGGCGCGGACGATGGCATCGAGCGCCGCCAGTGTTTCCTCGAGCGGCGTGTTGGCATCGTCGCGGTGCGCGACATAGACGTCGACATGATCGGTGCCGAGCCGCTGGAGGCTCTGGTCGATCGACCAGTGCAGATGCGCGGCCGACAGGCCGTTGCGGTTGAGCGGCGCACCTGTCCGCCAGCCGGCCTTGGTCGCGATGACGACCTCGTCGCGGCGGCTGCCGAGCGCCTGGCCGAGCAGCGTTTCGGATTCGCCACCGGCATAGACATCGGCGGTGTCGAAGAAGTTGATGCCGGCATCGATGGCGCGGCCGACCATGGCAGAAGCGTCGGCGGCCCCCGTTTTGGCGAGCGCTCCGTTGCCGCTACCATTGGTAAAGGTCATCGTGCCCAGCGAGAGCCGCGAGACGATAAGGCCGGTGTTGCCGAGGCGGCTATAGAGCATGCTGGATCCTTCAGGCCGCGTCGATGGTTTCGACGGTCAACTGGTCGTTGGTATAGATGCACAGCTCGGCGGCGATCGCCATGGCGCGGCGGGCGATTTGCTCGGCGTCATGGTCCGTATCGGCGAGCGCCCGGGCCGCGGCGAGCGCGTAGTTGCCGCCCGATCCGATCGCCGCGACACCGCCCAGCGGCTCAAGCACGTCGCCGGTGCCGGTCAGCACCAGGGTCACGTCCTTGTCGGCGACGATCATCATCGCCTCCAGCCGGCGCAAATAGCGATCGGTGCGCCAGTCCTTGGCGAGTTCGACCGCGGCGCGGGTCAGCTGGCCGGGATAGCGTTCGAGCTTGGCTTCGAGCCGTTCGAACAGGGTGAAGGCATCGGCAGTGGCGCCGGCAAAGCCGCCGATGACGAGACTGCCGGGGCCGAGCCGGCGAACCTTCTTGGCATTGGGTTTCATCACGGTGTTGCCCATCGTCACCTGGCCGTCGCCGGCGATGGTGACACGGCCATTCTTGCGCACCGACACGATGGTCGTGCCGTGCCAATCGGGAAAATCTGCCATCTCGGGGGATATGCTTTCGGCTGGAATTGGCTGTCCAACCCGATGTAGGAAGGTTTCGCGGCCAGAAAAGACCTGCCATTCCTGACGGCATGGCAAGCAATGGGGCCATCTGCTACGCCCCGGCAATGGCAGCTCCCGGCACCCTGATCGTCCATGACCTTGCGACGGCGCAGCCGCGCCCGCAGCGGGGGCTGCTCGTCGAAATCTGGCACTGGTTCGGCACGGCGTTCCTGCGGGCTGGCGGTTGGCGCATCGCCGGCGACTGGCCGGCGGACCCCAAGGTAGTCGTCACGGCGGGGCCGCATACATCGAACTGGGATGGCATCTGGATGATCGCCGCCGCCGCCAAATGGCGTATCCGCCTGCGCTACATGGGCAAGAAGAGCCTGACCGAGGGCCCGCTGGGGGGGCTCGTCAAATGGACAGGCTGCATCCCCATCGACCGGACCAAGAGCAACGCCGTCGTGCAGAGCATGGTCGATGCCTTTGCCGCGAGCGACGGGCTGGTACTGGTCGTGCCGCCCGAAGGCACGCGCGACGCCGTCGACAAGTGGAAATCGGGATTTTACCACATCGCCGTCGCCGCCGGCGTGCCGATCACCTTTGCGGTGATGGACTATGCGACGAAAACCGTCAGCCTGCCCGCGACCCTGTGGCCGAGCGGCGACTATGAACGCGACCTGCCGATCATCCAGGGCTTTTATGCGCCGGCAAAGGGCAAATATCCCGACAAGTTCGTGATGACCGGACGCTAGGTCACAATCTAACCGCGGCAGGCCTTTACAGATGCCGGATTGACCGGCTGGCCCAGCTTGAAGATCGCCAGATAGCCGGGTTTCAGGTCGGCGATCGACACCAGGTCATAGCCCACCGCCTTGACCTCGCAGACCAGCAGTTCCTTGGGCATGCCATGGTCTTCGGCTTGACGCTCGAGATCGACGACGGCGATGCGGCCGCCCGGCTTGAGGCTGGCGCGCAGCTTGTAGAGCAGCGCGTAGGGCTGGGCGATCTCGTGATACATATGGATCAACAGCGCGGTATCGACGCTCGCCCGCGGCAGTCGCGGATCGGATGGCGATCCCAACACGAAATGCACATTCGTCAGCTTCGCTTTCCGCACCCGCGACCGCAGGTTCGTCACATAGGACCGTACGATATCCTGGGCGATCACCCGGCCCTTTGGCCCGACCACCGGGGCGACGCGCATGGTGTAATAGCCGGTGCCGGCACCGATGTCGGCGACGGTATCGCCGGGCTTGATGCCGACCAGCCGGATTACTGTGGCCGCTTCACCGGCGCGGTCACGGCTGGATTCGTCCGCCCAGGCCGCGCTGACGATCCTCGCGACTTCGCGCTGCGGCAGGGGAAAGGCGATGGCCGGCGCGGCGGCCAGCAAAAGGGGGAGCAACATTAGACGCATGCGCGACGATTAGCGTGTCGGGCCGTCGCTGGCCATATCCCTGGAGATATCAGGCGCGGCGCGCGCGGCGCCTGTCTGCCTTGCTGGGCTCGGCGGCCGCTTCGGCGACCACGGCGCCGCTCGCTGCCAGCGACCGCCAGCGGTTCATCTGCGCCATGAACTGGCCAAGGTCGCTGCCGCTCAACTGGCTGCCGCCGATGAATTTCAACTGGACCGGGTTTACCGGCCGGCCCCGCAGCCAGATTTCGTAATGCAGGTGCGGCCCTGTCGAAATGCCGGTGGAGCCGACATAGCCGATGACTTGGCCTTGCGCGACGCTTTGGCCCGACCGCACGGCAAAGCGCGACATATGGGCATAGCCGGTGTTGAGTTCCTTGTTGTGCTTGAGCAGCACATAATTGCCATGGCCGCCATGCTTGCCGGCGAACGCCACGACACCACTGGCGGCCGCTAGAATCGGGCTGCCCCACGGTGCGCCGAAATCGACGCCCTGGTGCATGCGCGAATAGGCGAGCAACGGGTGGAAACGCATGCCGAAGCCCGACGTCAGCCGCGCGCCATCGACCGGTGTGCGCATCAGCCCCTTCTTGACGCTCTCACCGCCGGAGCGGAAATATTCGGTGCGGCTGCCGAAATTCCAGCGGCCGATTTCGATCGGGTCCTTGCCCGACCGCGCCATGCCGGCAAACAACAGAGCGCCGTGGCGGATCTCGCCGGTTTCGGCCTTGTCCTGTTCGATGATGATGTCGAACCGGTCGCGCTTGCCGACGCCATGCTGGAAATCGACGGCATAACCCATTGTCTTGACGTAATCGCTGGCCAGCCGTGCCGGGATGCCGGCGCCGCGCAGCGAGCGTTCGATGCTGCTGCCGACAAGGCCCTGAACGCGCAGCGGCGTTGAATCGACGGCGATCGGGATCTGGCGGACGACCAGCGCATTGCCCTGGCGCGCCACCGCCAGCCGCAGGTCGAAGGCGGCGCGAAAGCCGAGCAGTTCGAGCGGGCGCGGCACGCTGCGGGTTTCGCGGCGGCCGAGCACGAGATCCATGTCGGTCCCGCCGGGCATCGCCGACAGATTGGCCAGCGGCCGGACCAGCGCGACGACGGCGGCGATGTCGGACTGGCCGACGCCGGCGCGGCGCAGCACCGCTTCGAAACTGTCGCGGCCGTTCAGCCGGGCCGTGAGTTCAAGGCGCGGGCGCTCAGGCGCTTCGGCAAGCGGTTCGACGAGCCGGCTATTGGGAACCGGTTCGGCCCCGGTGGCGCCGCCGCGGGCCAGCGGCGCGATCGCCTGCGGCCGGATCATCTCGCGCTGCGCCGGGGTCAGTGGCGTCCGCGCCGCCTCTGGCATCGGCATGACATGCGCGCCGAGCCAGAGTGCGGTGCCGCAAAGCGCAGTGCACGCGCCGAAACCCAGCCACCAGGACTTGCTGCCAATGGCATCGCCGAGATCGAGCGACACTTCGGTGCCAAGGCCGATGCCTTCCAGCCCGAGATTGCGGCGCGCCATAAAGCCGCGCCAATCGGCCGCAGCAGGGCGGCGCGGCAGCGGACCGGCAAACGCCGCCGAGCCGTTCACGGCGTGCAATTCCGGCTGGAACAAGCGCATTTCCCCCACGGGCCGTCCAATCTGGTGAATCCTTGAATCAATCGCACATGCTGTGTCAATCCTGCAACGCCGCGCAAAATGCGGTATGCGGTGAGCCGATGGTCTTTGAACGGTCACTTGAATCACGGCGTCGGGCGTGCGAATCTTATGTTCGCAGGTGATTTGCAAAGGACGCAATGCGCGGACAGCAAACCAGTCAACCGCCAGGGGCAGCCCGCAAGGGCCCGGTCTATGGCCGTTTCTCGCCCGGCTCTTGCTTGCCGCGCCTCTTCGCCAACCCCAGATTGACCGGGTGACGAACTACCGCCCACCCCTGCACGCAACGCCCCGGCTGCGGGCGTCGGTATCGCCGGCCATTGTCACGGCTGTTCTGGGCCCGACCAATACCGGCAAGACGCACCTCGCCGTCGAACGGCTGTGCGGCCATGCCAGCGGCATCATCGGCTTTCCGCTCCGCCTGCTGGCGCGCGAAGTCTATGAAAAGGTCGTCGCGCTGAAGGGCGAAAGCCAGGTGGCGCTGATCACCGGCGAGGAAAAGATCGTTCCCGAAGGCGCGCGCTATTTCCTGTGCACCGTCGAATCGATGCCGACCGACCGCGATGTGGCGTTTGTCGCCATCGACGAGGGCCAGGTCGCGGCCGATCCCGAACGTGGCCATGTCTTCACCGATCGGCTGCTCAACGCCCGCGGCTATGCCGAAACGATGATCCTCGGCTCGGAAACGCTGCGGCCGCTGATCCGCAAGCTGATCCCCGAGGCGGAGATCGTCACCCGGCCGCGGTTCTCGACGCTGACCTATGCCGGCTCCAAGAAGCTCTCGCGCCTGCCGCGGCGCTGCGCCATCGTCGCGTTCACCGCCACCGAAGTCTATGCGCT
>JANOCM010000690.1:0-1701 GCA_031412175.1 Alphaproteobacteria bacterium | reverse complement strand
CAGCCGGCCGCCGTGCAGCGCCATCGCCATGCCGTCGCCGCAAAAGCTCGGGATCACCGCCGCCTGGTCGCCGAGCCGGTAGAGATCGTCGCCGGGAGCCGCCAGATAGCCATAGGGCACATTGGCGATGGTCAGCGGCTTTGCCAACAGTTGCTCGGCATCGGCGAGCGCCGCCAGCCCCGGCTCGCGCGCCAGCGCGGCGAACAGCGCCGCCCAGGTGCCGCCGAGCGCTGCGAAACGGGTGCGGTCGATCAGCAGGCACAGGTTGACGCGCTCGCCCTCGACGCACTGGACGCCGGCGTAGCCGCCAGCGAACGCCGTGACCTCGACGGCACCGGAAAGCGCCGCGCGCAAGGCCGGCCCGGCGCGGAAGAACTGCTTGAAGCCGATCAGCCCTTCGATCGTGCCCGCCGCGGCGCGCGGTTGGCCGCGCAGGTCATGCTTGCCGGTGGCGAGCAGCAGCGGGCCGGCATCGGTGGTGCCCGCCGCCGTCACCGCGCGGCCATCGGCGATGTGGCGCACCGCCGTGTCGCGGCGCACCTCGGCTCCCGCCGCCGCGGCATGATCGAGCAGCGCCGCATCGAGACTGCGGCGCGTCAGGCCAGTGGCGACGAACGGCAGCCGCGCCTCGGCGGTGCGCCGCCCGGCGTGGATGCGCACCCGGTCGATGCGCGCGCCGCCCAGCCGCGCCACGTCGAAGCCAAGCGCTTCGAGATGCCGCCCCGCCTCGACCGACAGGAATTCGCCGCAGATCTTGTCGTGCGCACCGGCCTCGCGTTCGAGCAGCAGCGGCGCTGCCCCGCGCTGCGCCAGCCGCGTCGCCGCGGCGCCGCCGGCAAGGCCACCGCCGATGATCGTTGCCCGCGTCATTTGAGCCGCCCTACACCCCAGCGGAACGGCGGGTGCCAGCGCACGCGCGCGTCCGCCACCCCCGCTGCCGCCAGCAAGCCATCCCAATCACTGCGCACGAACGCCCGCCGCACCGACAGCGCGCCATCGTGTCGCACGATCGGGTGCCAGCGCAAAACGCCCGCCAGCAGCCGGAAACCGATCCACGCCAGCCGATGGCGGTGAAGATCGTTGATGAACCAGCCGCGCCGCGCGGTTGCCTCCATCCAGCCGATGAAACCGACCAATTCGGCATCGCGCATATGATGCGCAACCAGCGACGAGACGATGAGATCGGGGGCAAGCCCCAGCGCCGTGGCATCGCCAGTCAGATAGCGGATGCGCAAGCCCGGATCGGTCGCTGCCGCCGCCACCGGCGCGCTGCGCGGGTTGAGGTCGACACCGGTCAGCGTCGCCGCCTTGCCGTGCCGCAGCGCCCAGTGCGCGATGGCGCGCAGCATGTCGCCATGGCCGAAGCCGACATCGACAAGGCTGAAGCTGTCCATGCCCTGCGTCGCCTGCCCCAGCCACGCGAGCGTCGGCGGCCGCGCCAGCGTGATGGTGTTGACCCGCGCCAGATCGGCGATCAGCGCCGCATAGGTGCCGGCATCGAGATCGGCGGCATCCATCAGCTCGTCTTCGCTGGCGCGGCGGCTGAAATCGGGCGCTGCGGCCAAGGCGAGGCTCGCCATCAGACCGCCCCCCTCAAACCGTCGTGAAGCGGAAGCTCTCCGCCGCCAGCCCGGGTCCGAATGCCACGGCAAAGCCCTTCGACGCGCGATCGACCGACGTGCCGACCTGCCCCATGATGCG
>JANOCM010000689.1:0-2758 GCA_031412175.1 Alphaproteobacteria bacterium | reverse complement strand
GTTGGACAACCCGTGGAACAGGAACATGAAGATCCCGATCGAAAACAGCGCGCCGACGAAGATGTTTCGACTGGTCTCGTTGACGTGATAGAAATAGCTCAACGAAAAATGGCCGTCGTAGCCGCCGACGGCGACAAGCAGGATCGGGAAGATGAAGGCAACGAGGCCCATGCCGGCGCTGATGAGCAGATAGCTTCGCGATGCCTGTTCGCCGAACAGGCGACGAAAGCGTTTCTTGTCTGCCCAGGTGAGTTCTGTGTTCGTATCAGGTGGTGCTGTTGCCATAGCCGAAGCCCCTCGCCATGCGACAAGGGCTGGCAGTAACACGGCAACGCCGCGAATGTCCTGTGATGTCGCGCACATTGCTGCGCAAACACTCGTCGTGGCCGGAAGATTGGTGTCGATCGCGGCGACGGCCCTTCGTGGGTGAATTGCATTCAAGCTTGGCCGTCATCCCCGCGAAGGCGGGGATCCATCGCCCGGCTGGGCTTTTTCGCGGGCGAACTTGGGCGATGGATCCCCGCCTGCGCGGGAATGACAGCGGAGGCGAAGCGCTTCTCCCCTGTCCTACACATATCCATATAGGTTACAACGCCAACATGGATACGCCCCTCGCCCCACTTCGCCCCCGCCATGACGGCTGGACCTCGCAACGCCAGCGCGATTTCATCACGGCGCTGGCCGATACCGGCGGGGTCGGCGTCGCAGCGGCGCGGGTGGGGATGAGCAAGGCGGCGGCGTATCAGCTGCGGCGGCATCCGGCGGCGGCGGAATTTCGCGCCGCCTGGGATGCGGCGCTGGCGGAGGGCTGGCAGCGCATCGAGGACACGGCGCTGGAGCGCGCCATTCACGGCGAGACCGAGATCATCGAGCGCGATGGCGAGCGCGTGACGCGCCACCGGCCGTGCGCGTCGCGGTTGCTGATGCACATGCTCGATCGCGCCATGAAGGCGCGCGATGCGGCAAAGGCAGTGGCGGATCATGCCGCGGCGGCGGACCGGATGGCGAAGATGGCGCGGGCGCGCGATACCATCGTGGAAATGGCGCGAAGCAACGACGCGGCGCGGGCGGCCGGCGTGCCGCTGGCTATCGAGGAGCGCGTGGCGGACGCGCCGCTGCCGCCGCCGGTTCGCGAGGACCCCGAGACGCAGGCGCTGCGCCAGCGGCAGGCGATTGTGGAGGGGTTGCCCGACCTGTCGGCGATCGATCTGCCGGTGGAGCCTGTGGCGGCCCGGGCAGCGCCGAAGCCGATAGCGGAAAAGTGCCGAAACCGTAAACTTCGTCAACTTCCGCGCGGCGCCGCGGTCGAACCGCGCCACCTTCATAACGCCGAACCGCCGCCGCCACCGTCTCCGGCAGCAGCGGCGCGTTCAGTCCATGATCAGGCGGCGAGCGCCACGCGGCGGCGCATGACGGCGCCGACGAGGCCAAAGCCGGCGATCAGCATCGCCCACGACGCCGGCTCGGGCACCAGCGAATTGCCCGAGACGAGCGCGTTGACCAGCACCAGCTGCTGTTCGACGCTGAGATCGTCGCCGAGCCGGGTGACGAAGGTCGCGGTCGAATCGGCGAAACCGCCGCGGTTGACCGGCAGCTGCACGCCGGCGACGGCGAGCACCTGCTGGCCCGGTGCCAGCAGCAGCGAGCCCGGCGAACATTCGGTGGTGGTGCCGGTGAAGGTCGCCTCGCCGCCCGGCAGCGCGCCGCCGCCGTTGAAGACGCCAAGGACGCCGGCGGTGCCGCACGGCGCATAGAACAGCGCGCTGAACAGGTCCTGCGGGGTCAGCAGCCCGGTCAGGATCGTCGGATCCCAGATCGCGACATAGGAGCTGTAGATGGCGCCGCCGGGCAGCGCGCCATCGGTGGCATTGGTCGAGCTGTCGACGATGTGGAGCGCACCGGTCAGGGTGAACAGCGCTGGCGCCGCGCCGGTATATTCGAACGCCTTGAAACCAAAGGCGTTGATGTTGGTGCGGACATTGCCGACGGCGAGCGTTTCGGCGCGGATTTCGGGCAGATCGAGCGCGCCGAACGCAATGTCGGCGCGGGCGAAGCTGCCATCGCGCAGGTTGAAATCGGTCAGCCCGCCGACACCGATGCCGCCGCCGTACAGCGAGGCGAAGATATTCTGCCCCGGCCCGCCGCCGTTGCACAGATCGGCGGCGGTGACCCCTGCGCAGCTGCGCGCCGTGCCGAACACCGCCGAGCCGGTGGTTGCGGCCAGCGCCGGCGCGGCGCCGGCAGCGGACAGCAGCAAGGCCGCCGCAAACAGATGTTGCTTCATGAACTTGTCCCCCTGCGAAAGTCGCAAGATGCGCTGTAAGTTAACAGTTCGGGCTTTGGCAAGCACCCGTAACAATCCGGTCGCAAGGCGCCGCCGCAACTCCGGCGTTGACCGCCCTGCCCGGCTTGGCCAATAGCAACCGACCATGAAAGCGCACCCATGAAAGCCCGAGTCACCATCACCCTGAAGCCCGGCGTGCTCGATCCGCAGGGCCGCGCCATCCAGAACGCGCTCGGCGGGCTGGGCTTTGCCGGCGTGGAGGGCGTGCGCCAGGGCAAGGTGATCGAGCTCGATCTGGCGGATGGCACCAGCGAGGCGACGATCGCCGAGATGGCGACGAAGCTGCTGGCGAATACCGTCATCGAGAACTACCGGATCGAAGTGCTGTGAAATCGGCGGTCGTCGTGTTCCCCGGCAGCAATTGCGACCGGGACCTGGCGGTGGCGATCGAACAGATCACCGGCACCGCGCCGG
>JANOCM010000688.1:0-2066 GCA_031412175.1 Alphaproteobacteria bacterium | reverse complement strand
GTAGGGTGCGATTTCGGTAAAGCCGTGACGGGCGTAGAAGCGCCGCGCGCGGTGATTTTCGCTGAAAACCGACAGCCAGATCTCCTTCGCACCGCGGCTGCGGGCGGTGTCGAGCGCCCATTTCGTCAGCGCATCGGCGATCCCGGCGCCCTGCCAGGGGCGGAAGATATAGAGCTGCCGCAGCTCCATCGCGGTCGGCTCGCTCGTGTCGGCGGGCAGTTTCAGGCTGCTGACCTTGCAGAAACCCACCGGCACGTCGCCCGCCATCATGGCAAAGCGCACAGCGATATCGGGGTCGGCAAGTTCGGTTTCATAGGCAGAATCGCTGCCATCGCGCAGGAAAAGTTCAAGGTTCGGCAGCGAGTACAGTAGCCCGAAGGTTTCGATGAAGGTGGCGCGGGCGATGCCGCCGAGCATGGCGCCATCCCCGGGCGCGCCGTCGCGATAGGCGATCATGCGTCGAATCCTGCCGGTTGCGGCCAGTTCGGCGCCGATAGCGCCATGACCTTGAACAGATTGCCCATCTGCGCCGGTGCCGTCAGCCGCACCAGCGCGGCGGCAATGCCGGCAGCTTGCAGCGGATTGCGCGCCTGCAGCGCCGCGGCGCGCGCCTCGATCCCCAGCCGCGCCAGCCAGACACCCTGCGCCACCGGGCCCGCGACGCGGACGGCGCCGGCCGCAGCGGCGAGCGCGGTGAAATCGACATGGGCGGTCAGGTCACTCTCCCCAGGTGCTGCGAACGGATCGGCCACGGCGCCGTGCCGCAGCGCCTGCAAGCTATCGCGCGCAACGGCGTCGGCATAGCCATAGTCGATGATCAGCGCGGCGCCGCCGGTGCTGTGCAGCCGGTCGCCGATGGCCGCGACGATGGCCTGTCCGACCGCGCCATGCTCGCCGGCGGGCAGGCCGGGGGCGGGACTCGTCGTGGCGGCAAAGTCGTCGCCGGACAGCGCGACGGCGCGTTCGCTGCCGTCGCCGAGACCCTGGCGAATCGGCAGCGCATCGAAAAATTCATTGGCGATGATGATCACCGGCAGGTCGTCCGGCACGGCAGCCAGATCATCGTACCAGTCCGCCGCCACCCTTTCGGCCTGCAGCACCCGCAGCGCCGGGCTGGTTTCCACCAACGCGAGCGGTGCCGCAAAGCCCGGGAGCCGCGCCAGCACGCGCAGCGCATCGGCGATCAGCGTGCCGCGCCCCGGCCCCAGCTCGACCAGCCGCACCGCTGGCTGCCCGGCGCGCAGCCACAAATCGCCGATCCAGCCGCCGATGATTTCGCCGAACATCTGGCTGATTTCGGGCGCCGTCGTGAAATCGCGGCCCAGCGGATCGGGCCCGGCGTAATAGGCGGCGTTGCACGCGGCCATCCAGTGATCGAGCCGCAGCGGGCCTTCGGCGCCGATTCGCGCCCGCAGCGCCGCGGCGAGGTCGCTCACGCCGCTGTCGTCACCGCTGTCGGCGCCGGGGCCAGTGCCGGCAGCGGCGGCCGCGCCAGCGCCCGGACGACCAGCGCGATGCCGATGATCGCCATCGGGATGGTCAGCGTCTGGCCCATCGTCAGCCCCGTCGACAGGAAGCCGATCTGCGCATCGGGCTCGCGATAGAATTCGACGATGAAGCGCGATACGCCATAGCAAAGCCCGAACACGCCGGCGAGCAGCCCCGGCCGCAGCCGCGCGCGCGTGCCCCAGAACAGCATGGCCATGATGCTGAACAGCAGCACCCCCTCCAGCGCGAATTCGAACAATTGCGACGGGTAGCGCGGCTCCGGCCCGGCGCCCGGGAAAATAACCCCCCAGTCGCTGCCGGTCGGCCGCCCCCACAACTCGCCGTTGACGAAATTGGCCAGCCGGCCAAGGCCGAGCCCCACCGGCGACACGGTGGCGACATAATCGAGAACGCGCAGGCCGTTGACGCGATTGGCAATGCCGAAGCCGATGCAGCCGATGATGACCCCGGCGATGCCGCCATGCGATGACATGCCGCCATCCCAGACGCGCAGGATCTTGATCGGATCGGCGAGATATTCGTTGAGATTGTAGAACAGCACATAGCCGAGCCGGCCG
>JANOCM010000687.1:0-1591 GCA_031412175.1 Alphaproteobacteria bacterium | reverse complement strand
ACGATGCCATTGGGTTCGGACAAGGCAGCACGGAACGCCTTATCGATCACCGGCGGCATCCCCAGCGCATCGAGGTCGATGCCGGCATTGTCCTTGTCGAGCAGGCGCAGCACGACGCGTTCGCCGGCGCGCGACGGCAGGGTGGAGACACGGACGTCGAGGCTCTTGCCGCCCAGGGTCAGCCCGATGCGGCCATCCTGCGGCAGCCGGCGCTCGGCGATATCGAGCCGGGCCATGACCTTGATGCGGCTGACCACCATGCCGGCGACCTTGGCGGGCAGGCGGTGGCGCTCGGTCAACTGGCCATCGGCGCGCATGCGGACGATCAACGCGCCTTCATAGGGCTCGATATGGATGTCGGAGACGCCCTGGCGCGCCGCTTCGGCGATCAGGCCGTTGATCAGCCGGATAATCGGCGCATCGTCCTGGGTGTCGAGCAGATCGTCGGCGGACGGGATATTGTCGACGAGGAGCCCCAGTTCGTCGCTGCCGTCGATCGCGGCGGTGGTGAAGCCGCCCAGCGCATAGTTGCCCGACAGCAGGCGATCGAAGCCCGCAGGCTCGACGATGTCGATGGCGAGCGGCCGCCCGACCAGCCGCCGCACCTCGGCGAGCACGCGCGGATCGTCGCCCTGGCGCAGGCCGATGTGCACCGCGGCGTCATCACTGCCGGTGATGACCACGCCAAAGCGCTTGGCAAAGGCATAGGGCAGCACCGGCGGCGGCGCCGGCAGCGCGATTCCCATCGAGTCAGGTGCAAGATCGCTCATCTTGGCGGCACGGGCACGGGTTGCAACGGGGCCACTGGCAGCGGCGGCAGCGGCAGGGCCGGCGGCGCCGCGCGCATATAGTCCCGCACCAGCGCATCGAGCGACGTGGTTTCCGACGGATTGGCGTTGGCGCCGCGCTGCGCCACCTCGGCATCGCGGATATACTCGTAACGCTCGGCGGTCAGCCGCTGGGCGTCTGCAGCGGTCTTGACGATGGTCGGGCGGATGAAGACCATCAGGTTGGTCTTGGTGCGGTTGCGCGATTTGGACCGGAACAACACGCCAAGGCCGGGGATATCGCCGAGCAGCGGCACTTTCTCGATGGTGCGGCGCTCGTTTTCGTCGATCAGGCCGCCAAGGGCAATGATCTGGCCATCATCGACGGTGATGGTGGTCGACAGTTCGCGCTTGTTGAGGATGAGTTCGCTCGATGTCGACGACACCGGGCCGGCGATCGAGCTGACCTCCTGGCGCAACTGCAGCTTGATGGTGCCGCCAGCGTTGATCTGCGGCCGCACGTCGAGCTGGATACCGACATTCTGGCGCTGGATGGTGCGGAACGCATTGTCGAAGTTGTTCGACAGCGCTTCGCCGGTGGAAATCGGGATTTCCTGGCCGACGAGGATCTTCGCCTGCTGGTTGTCGAGCGTCATGATCGACGGCGTCGACAGCACATTCGATGCGGTATCGGCCTTCACGGCGTTGATGACGAAGCCGAAGATCGCATTGTTGCCGAGATTGCCGCCGAAACCGAAGGTGCCGCCGGTGGCGCCGAGCAGCGTCTGCAGCGCCGCGTCGCGCAATGCCGTCGTCGTGTCGGA
>JANOCM010000686.1:0-12400 GCA_031412175.1 Alphaproteobacteria bacterium | reverse complement strand
CGCCGCCGTGGTGACGCTGCGGACATCGGCGATCGCCGGCGGCGCCTGCCCCGTATCGGCGACATAGCGCGCGACTGTCGCCGCATCATAAAGGCACGGCGCATGGTCCGGCCCGACCCACCACCAGGGCTCACCGATCTGAAAGCGCGGCAAAGCCCCAGCCGCGACGGCGAGGTCGACGAACGCCACCGCGACCGCCTGCAGCCATGCCATCGCCGCCGCATTCGCCGGCGACAGCAACGTCGACGGCGGCGTGTAGCCGGTCGCGGCACGCACCCCTGCCCCGGTCCGCTGCGCCCAGGCCGCCGGGCAATGCTGGTCGAGCAGTTCGAACGACAGCGACACGATCGGCGCAAAGCCGAGCGCCACGGCGCGCGCCACAAAGTCGGCGTGCCAGGCGCGCGCCGACGCGCACACCGGAACCGCCGAATCGGCCAGCCAAGCGGTTTCGCCCACATCCCAGCGCAGGCCGGGAAAATGGCTCATCCCGACATAATGGACGAGCGACCCGCGATAGCCGAGCGCCAGCATCGCCTCGATCAGTCGCTCGGGCGTCTGGTTGTAGCTGTCGTCATAACCACTGCAGATCCTGAGGTCGTGCGGCGGGATGAACGCATCGCCGGCGCGCAGCATCGACCCCGGGCCTTCGCAGCGGATGTCGCTCAGCAGCACCCCCCCCGAAACGGGCGTCGCCAGCGGCGCATCGACGCCATCATGTCCCGGCGGCACCAGCGACAAAAACATCCGGTCGATATCGCCCGCCCAGACCGGATCGGCCTCGACCGGATGCAGGAAGCCGCCGGCCAGCGCGTCGAAATCGAGGCGAACAACCGCATCCGCCGGGCTGCCCTCGGCATAATTCCAAAGCCGCACGTACCAGTCGCGCGCGGCGCCGCCGGCATCGCGGCCCTCGATCGTCAGCACCGCGCCGTTGACGGCATCGAGCGGCATCACCGCGCCCGACGCCTGCCAGCGGAACGCCAGCACCGTGCCGCGATAATCGCGCGACGTTTCCAGCGCCAGCAGCGGATGGCTCCAGCGGTCGGCCGATTCCCAGATCAGCCCGGCAAGGTCGTTGCGGCGCCGGAAATCCAGATCGACCGCCAGCGCATCGGCGCCGACCGTTGTCACCGCCGCCATCATCGGCCGCGGGAAATCGACGGTCCAATAGCGCGGATCGAAGCGCTTGACCCAGCGCTGGCGCTGCTGGTCGGCGACGGTGGCGAGCCAGTGGCGCATCATGCGTCGGCCCTCGCCAGCGCCTGGCGGACGGCGCGCGCGACCTGGGCACCGGTTTGCCGCATCAGCGCCGGCGTCGCCTCGCGCGGGGCTGCGACATTGACGGTGACATTGACGGCGCCGCGCGATCCTTGCGCTTCGATCCGCCCCGATGCCGTCGGCACGAACAGTTCCGGCCCGCGTTCGCCAACCATATAGGGCCGGCCGCCGGTCACCGGGCCGCCGGTCGCCCGCCCCGGCACCCCGAACAGGCTGCCGACACCAGCCGCCAGCGTGCCCAGCACACCGCCGCCGCCGCCGAACAGCGCACCAAGATCGGTGCGCAACGCCCCGGCCGCGATATCGGCAAGCGCCGTCAGCGCCACACGCCGCAGATCCTCGAAACCGAACTTGCCCGTGATCGCGGCGCGCGCCAGCGCCCGTTCGATGCTGCCGCCGGCGCGTTCGGCGCCCTGCGCCAGCGGGCCATCGAGCTCGCGCCGCATGTCGCCGACGCCGGCAAGGAAACCGCTGGTATCGGCGCGTACGGCGATCACCAGCGAATCGAGGTCGGTTGCATTACCGGTCATCGGGAAAAGCCTTCATCAATTCGGACAACAGAGTGGCATCGCCGGGGTCGCCCGATGCGGGCGCATCGAGGCCGAGCGCCGTGCGCAGGTCGGCCTGGGTCGCCGCCCAGATTTCATCAGTCCGCCAGCCGTGCTGCACCGCCGCCACCTGCGCCGCAGCGCGCGCCGCCATGGCGAAATTCATCGCCCGGCGAGCACCTGGCCGAGCAGCACGCGCAATGCCGGCGTCGCCGCCGCCAGGCCGCCGGCGACCAGGCCTTCCGAAAACACCTCGCGGGTCAGCGCGGCCGGCACCGGGTCGAGGCAATGCCAGAACAGCCCGGCGAGTTCGGCCAAGGTCAGCCCGCCACCAGCGGCGCGTTCGACGATCGCGAACAACGGCCCCAGTTCGGCCTCGGCGGCGACGAGCGCGGCGAACGTCGGGCGGAGCCGCAGCATCACCCCGCCGATGGCCACCTCGGCCTCGCCGCGCACGGCATTTGCCGTCATGCCGCCACCACGGCGCCCGAGCTTTCCAGCGCCAGCGTGTAGGTGCGTTCGCCGTTGAAATCGCCGGCATAATCGAGCCGGGTGATCAGAAAGCGCCCGGTCACCGTCTCGCCGCTTTCAAAGCTGACGCGATAATCATCGACAGTGCCGGCCAGCGCATTGGCCTTGACCTGCGCCTCGGCCGCCGAGCCGGTGAAGACGCCAGAACCGCTCAGCGACACCGATCGCACCCCCGCCCCCGACAGCAGTTCGCGCCAGCCGCCGGAGCCCTGGTTGGTAACCACGACCGTTTCGGCATTCACCGTCATCTGCGTCGTGCGCAGCCCGGCAACCGTGGTGAACAGCGGCGGCGACCCGCCATTGCCGATCTTCAACAGGAAGGCACTGCCCTTTTCCATGGCCATGACGAACCCTTTCGGTTAGCTGTTTCAGAATGCTGTAGTGCGGATGCGGAATTCGACAATGCCCTGCGACCAGCCTTCGGGGTCGGTGAGCACCAGGCTGCGCAGCAGCCGCGCCGACACGATACGGTGGCCTTCGCGCGCCCCGCCCAGCGTCGCCAGCCGGGCTTCGACGGCGCCGAGGATCACTTTCAGCGGTGCCGCCGCCGGCCCATCGGCCCATGCCGTCACGCCGATCCGGTGTTCGTGGCCGGCTTCGGTCTTGGTACTCCAGTCGGTGACCAGGTCGGGCCCGATAACCAGATAGGGCGACGCAGCATCGACTGGCGGGCCATCATGGACACCGGTGATGCCCGGCACATCGGCGAGCGCCGCCGCCACCAGCCGCTGCACGGCAAGGCTTGCACTCATCTCATGTCTCCCGTTGCCAAGCCGATCAGCCGCGCATCGGGCGCGCGCCGCCGGCTGCCAAAGGCCCGCGCCAACAGCCCCGGTGCCTGCAGCCGGACAGCCTCGCCGTCATCGCTGACAGCGACATCGGGCAGCGCCGCGGCCAGGTCGCGCGCCAGCCCGGCACGGCGAACCCGCACACGGGCCTCGCCGGCCCGCGCCGCCGCCGCGGCGACATCCTGCCAAAGCCGGTTCGTCATGCCGTCCGCACTTCGCAGCGCAGCCGAATGCGATCCAACTGGCGCGGATCGGTTTCCACCGCCAGCACGTTCAGGATGTCGCCGTTCCAGATCAGCCGCGACGTCAGCGACACCGCGAACGGCGCGCGCAATGTCACCAGCCAGCGCCGGCGCGACCGCCGCGCCTCCCCGGCAATCCCGCCACCGCCATCGGGCACGATCGCGGCCCAGGCCGGGCCATCATGCTGCCAATGCCCGGTATCGGCACCGGCGTCGTCGCGCGCTGCCACCCAGGATTCGATTGCGACCCGCGCATTGAGCGTGCCGGCGAGTTCATCTGCCATTTCGAATTGCCCTCAGTTGAGCCGCATCCGCCGCCACGGCCGCCACATCGCGGTCACGGCGGCCGGTGGCGGGCCGGCATCGGCGGCGTCGCGGTGGGTGAACAGGTGGACGACGAGCCGCACGATGCCCTGGCGCAGCGGCTCCGGGATGGCGTTCCAGTCGGCCCCGAGCCCGGCGCGGAACTGCACCACCGGCTGGCCGCCATCGCAGCCCGACAGCCGGACCCAGCCGTTGCCGCTCGCGTCCACATCGGTTTCATAGGCATCGCCCGCCAGCGGGCCGTCGTCGGTCTCGATCGCCACGATGGCCACCACCGGCTGCGCCGTGATGCGCTGCCAGCCGCCGCTGCCATGCAGCCGCTGCTGGCCATCGCGCTCGATCAGCCATTGGCCGGTGAACGCCTCGCACAGCGCCATCGCGGTCCGGATGAAACCGGCAAGGCTGGCATCCTCGTCATCGCGGTCGAGCCGCAACTGCGCCTTGCATTCGGCAAGGCTGACCACCATCGGGCCGAGGCTCGCGATTTCAACCGACATCACCTGTCCTCCACGCGCAAGACCAGCACGCGTTCATCGCTGCTGCTGTCGGAAAATGTCACCCGATTGGTGACGTGATAGACGATACCGGATTGCCCGCCGGACAGGATCGCGATGGCTCGGCCGCCGTCGACCCGCGTCTCGGCGACGCTCACGGCACCGCTGCCGCCGGGTTCGATCGCCCAGGTCGATTCGGCAATCGTCGCGCCGGCCAGGTAACCCGCCGACCAGTCAACGGCGTAATCGACCAGCGCGCCGGGATCCTTCAGGAATATCGCCACAGGTCTGCCTCCCAAGAACGTCCTGCCGCTGTCACCGGCAGGGAGGTGTCGAAATGGCGGCAGCTCAGGCCGGCGCGCCGATTTCGACGCTCCAGCCGGCGATGCTGACGGTGCCGCCGGCAGCGAGCGCCTGTGCCGGGCAGGTCGTCACATACAGCAGCCGCGATGTCGCGGCATCGAGCAGCGCGACATGGTCAGCGGTGCCGGCAGCAATCACCGCCAGGCTCGACTTGGCCGCGATGCTGACCTTGCGCCCCGAAATGTCACCGGCCGCAAGGGTGAAATCGCCGGCCGTCAACGGCGCTTCGGCAAGCCGCCCGGTATCGGCGGCGGCATAGGTTGCCGGCTGGCCGTTGAGCGCCACCATACGGGTCGCCGCGCGCACGATGTTGAGGCTGCCATCGAGGACATCCGGATTTGCAAACTTCGCCATGATCGAGTCTCCTAGTTGAAATGCACCACGATGGTTCGTTGATCGGCACCGACGCGCAGCGTCCGGATCGTGCCCGGAAGGCCCGACGGCACCAGCAGCGCCGCCGGGGAGTCGCCGAATGCGATGGATCCGCCGGCGGGCAGCAGGCTGGCGCCATTCGACACCACCGCCGCCGTGCTGCCTGCCACCGACACGCCCG
Source organism: Alphaproteobacteria bacterium (assembly GCA_031412175.1). Lineage (GTDB taxonomy): Bacteria > Pseudomonadota > Alphaproteobacteria > Sphingomonadales > Sphingomonadaceae > Sandarakinorhabdus. The sequence goes on along the minus strand of JANOCM010000686.1, from coordinate 7,279 downwards.
AATGCGGCAGCAGCTGCCCCGACCAGCCGATCAGTGAGGCCAGCACCGGCCCGACATGGCGCGCCGACAGCGGGCCGATGCTGCCGGCCCAGCCGACGCTGGTGGCTTGGCCGCTGCCGGCGTGGCGGCCCCCCGCCGGTGCCAGCGCGACCGGTCCGGTGACGACGCCCTGATAGGCACCGGCCGCGCCACCGGCGGCTCGCGCCGCATTGGCAAAATCGCGATCGCTGCTGCCCTTCAGCACCAGCCCGAGCAGCGGCGATCCGGCGGCGGGCGTATAGTCGCCGCCGCCGCCGCCCGGCCCATAGGCCGACCGGTCGTTGACGAACCAGCTGCTGGCATGGACGCTGCGGTCGGATCGCAGGCCGTAATATTCGAGCGGAAACGAGCGGTCGGCGCCGCCTTCGTAATTGCCCTCATGGCCGACGCCGTAGATATACGACCAGGCCTCGACCATGTGCGGGCGATAGCCATTGCCGTTGCCGCGTAGCGCCGCGGTCGTCGTGTCGTTGAAGGCGTCGTGCTTGGTCGGCTGCCAGCTGATGTAGTTGTTGGCGAAACGGTTGACCTGCGCCTGGTTGAGCAGGGTGTTGGTTTCGGCCAGCGTCGCCGGCAGCGGATCGGAATAGAAGCTGTTGTTGCGATCGCCGGCAAAACTGTTGCCCTCGATGATGTTGTAACTCATCGTCAGGCTGTCGTCCTCGCCGCATGCGAGGAACGGCGCGTCGCTGGTCGGGCCGATCTTTTCGAAGACGTTGTTGAGCCACAGCAGCCGCCGCAGCGATTTGTTCGGCGTGCCAGCCGCCGCCGCGCTCGCCGACGGATTGGTCAGCAGGCCGCGACCGCGCAAGAACCGGAAATCGCAGAAGGCGACGATGTTGTCTTCGACCGTCGCCGGCACGGGCGCGTTGGAATTGATCGCCGTCATGGCGTTTTCGGCGACCGACGTGGCGATCGTGCCGTCTTCCTCGGCACTGATGAAACGCTGGCGGACGATCACCGGGCAGGCAACCTGCCGGCTGCTCGCGCAATTGCGCATCAGGCCGGAGGCATAAGGCCGCCAGCCGGTCTGGCTGACCCGCACCCGCGTCAAGTGCTGGAAGGTGCCGCTCATCGGCAGTACCGTGCTCGCCGCCTGGCCGGTGCGGCCGCGGACCTCGACATTGTCGAGCCACCAGCCCGCCGCCGGCGTCGCGGTAAACCAGAAGGCGCCGATTTCCAGCGTCAGATTGGCAAAACTGCATTTGCCGACATCGCTGAAGCGGATGCCGGTGGCGCCCGCCGTCCGCATGATGCAGTTGGCGCGCGGGTTGCCGTCATTGGGATCGCCGATGATGCGCAGCGGCACATCGTTGGTTTTCAGCCCCAACGTCACCGTGCTCGATGTCAGCGGCAGGTGGACGCCGGGCGCCAGCACGATGGTCGCCGTATCGGCACAGCGCGCCACCGCCGCCTGGCCATTGGCGGCGGGCAAAGTCAGATTGGCATTGTAGATCGCCTGGATGGCGACCTGGATATTCGGCGCCTTTTCGGTCAGCGGCGCCCCGGCGGCGGCGGCAAGACTGGTCTTCAGCACCACCGCCGCGGTCGCCGCGGTCGAGGCCGGATCGACATAGAGATAGCGGCCGCCATAGCGCGTCCCGGCGGGATCATGCGCCACGACGAACGGCACTTCGGCGCTGTTGACCAGCCCAGCGGTGGCAAGCCCGGTCATCGCTCGCGTGCCCGCCGGATCGGTGCTGCGCATCGCACCGAGCCAGGGATAGACCTCGGCATCGCAGCGCAACATGCCCGCGGTCAGCGCCGTCGCGGTCGCCGGATCGATGGTGACGCTGTAGCAGCGCAAATTGTCGCTGTAATCATTGTCGGTCGCCAGCGCATCGGCCCAGACGGTCTTCGTCGTCGTGCCGTCGGTGGCCGTGAACTTCACCGCCGCAGCCGGATCAAATCCGACCGCATGATGCGACGCCACGAGCAGCGACAGGCGGAACTGGCCGGTCGCGACCTGATATTGCGGCCGCACCCAGCGCATGATCGGCACCGGCGCGGCAATCGTGCTGGCATTGGTGACGGCGATGCCGCTGGCGGCCGCCTCGCCGGTGCGCCATCCGGCGAGCACCGCCAGCACCAGCCCGGTGTCGCTGGCATAGACATGCTCCGACAGCGCCAGCCGCACCTGCACGCTGCCGCCGCCGAGATCGACCTCGTCGACGACGATCGGATCGAGGCCGCTGCCGTTCCAGTTCACTGGCTTGCGCAGCGGCTTCGTCGCCACCAGTGTTCGCGCCAGCGCGCCGGCGATAGCAGCCCCCGCGGATTTCACGAACCCGGCATGGCTGCTCGCCAGCGTCACCCGCGGCGCCGCATCGGGTGACAATGTGTAGCTGGCAAAGCTGCCCGGGCTGCCGGTCACGGTCAACCGCAGCACCCAGCCATTCGCTTCCACCAAGGCGGCGGTTATCGGCATGGACAACCCTCATGTCGTTGAAAAAAAATGGCGGCGCCAGGGTACGGCGCCGCCCAGGTCGCGTCAGGCGGGGAGGCTCAGACGGCGAACTTCATCAGCTTGATGGCGCGGCTGTCGATGACGGTGCCGCCGACGCGCTTCGTCGCGTAAAACTGCACGAACGGCTTGTTGGTGAACGGATCGCGCAGCACCACCGTCTCGCGGCGCTGGACGACCAGATAACCGGCCTCGAAATTGCCAAAGGCGATCGACAGGCTGTCGGCCGCCACATCGGGCATCGCATCGACCTCGACGACCGGATAGCCGAGCAATGTCTGCGGCTGGTCGGCCGACAGCGCCGGCTGCCACAGGAACGCGCCCTGCCCGTCCTTCATCTTGCGGATTCGCGCCAGCGTTGCCGAATTCATCACCCAGCTGGCGCCCTGGCGATACGGCGCCGCCAGCGCATGGACGAGATCGATCAGCCGGTCCTGCGGGTTGGTCGCGGCAAAGGCGCCGGCTGCCCCCGAAGTGACGAACTGCAGCGTGCCGAACGGCCGCGTCGCATCGGCCAGCGCGCTATTGGCAACGGCGAGGAACCCGCGCGGCTTGTTGACGCCATCGCCGCTGACGAACGCCACGCCCTCGGCGCGGGCGAATTCGCGGCCGACTTCCTCGCCCAGCCAGGTCTCGACGTTGAAGAACGCATCGTCGAGCATCTGCTGGCTTGCCGACGGATTGGCGTAGAGCTCGCCCATCGGCGGCACGATCTCGGCGAAATCGGGGGTTTCGGTATCGGGACGGGCGGCGGTTTCGCTGACCCACCCCGACACGACGCCGCTGGTGGTGATCAGCTTCGAATAGATCGACGTGCCGACGTCGACGACCCGCGCGAGGCTGCGGATCGGCGACCCGGCGCGCAGCACGCGATCGATGACCGAGTCGATCGCCTCGGGCACCGCGACACCGCCCTTGGGGCCGACGCCGATGGTCGCCTGCTTCAGCTCATGGCCGCTGAGGTCGCCCTTGCGCAGATAGGCGGCAACGCTGCCGTTCTCGACCGCAGCGGCGGCCTTGACCTCGCCCAGCGCCGGGCGGGCGATCGCGCGCGCGGTCACCAAAGTCGACAGCCGCGCCATTTCCGCCTTCAGCGCGGTGATCTCGGTGTTTTCGATCGCCGTCTCGAACACCGCGTCGAGCGCATCGGCCTTGGTTTCATAGGTCATTCAACGTCTCCTGCTGCCAAAATCGAAAGCCCGAGCACCCGCGCCAGCGGCTGCATCGGGAATGTCACCAGCGACACCTCGATCAGATCGAGGCTCGCCAGTTGCCGCACACCGCGCGCCCGGTCGGGACGCGCCGATTTCACGCGATAGCCAAAGGACAGGCCGTCGATGGCGCCGGCGCGGAGCAATTCCACCGCCTGTTCGCCGCGCCCGCTGCCGACGACGCGCGCCACGACGCGCAAGCCGCGCTGGTCCTCCTGCAATCGCTCCACGAACCCGATGGGTTCCTTGCTATCATGCTGCCAGAGCAGCGGCACGCCGGGCTTCGCACCCAGGAATGCCCCCGGCAGCACGACATCACCGCCGCTGTCGGGCACGCCAAAGACGCTGGCGTAACCAGCGAAACGGATATCGGTCATGATAAGGGCCTCTGTTGTTGTTCTTCTGTCATCCCGGCGAAGGCCGGGACCCATAAACCACGAGCTTCGGCGCAGTTGGCCCGTCTGTTCCACAGCTTGCGGTCTATGGGTCCCGGCCTGCGCCGGGATGACGCCACGAAAAACCTAACCCCGCACCCGCTCGACAAACCCCAGCTTGAACGCCAGCCCGATCAGCAGTAGCGCCACCCCGGTCCGCACCACCCAGGCCACCACCGCCGACAGCGCCGACCGCTTCGCATCGCGCCAGCCCTGGATCAGCTGGCGCAGCTCGACGATATCCGGCCCGGCCTTGTCGTCCATCAGGCCCAAGGTCCGCAGCGCCCGCGCCGCGCCGACCTCGCTCGCTTCCTCGACCAGCGCGCGCAACGTTACCCGCGCAGCGCCCTGCGCCTCGGCCTGCATGACCAGTCCTTCCAGCATCGCGGTCATCGCCCCTCCTCCAGCCCCAGCAGGTTACGTTTCTCCATATCGGTGAGGAATGTTGCCGCGCTGACCTGCGCCCACAGCCGCTCGCGATCCTCCGACAGCGCCGGCACCGCATCGCGATCGACACGGAGTTCCAGGCCCGGCCACCAGTTCTGCAGATGCGCCGACAGCGCCGCCAGGATGCGCGACGTCAGCGGCAACAGCGTCAGCCGCCACAGCGCGACATTGGCCTCCTTGTAATTGGCATAGGTCGCATCGCCCGGCAGGCCGAGCAGCAGCGGCGGCACGCCATAGGCCAGCGCGATCTCGCGCGCCGCGGTGTCGCGCGCCCGGGCAAAATCCATCTCCGCCGGCGTCAGGCTCATCGCCTGCCAGCTGAGGCCGCCTTCGAGCAGCATCGGCCGCCCGGCGTTGGCAGCGCCGGCATAGCCCGCCTCCATCTCGGCCTTCAACCGCTCGAACTGGTCGGGCGACAGTGCCGACCCGTCACCCAGCTGGTACACCAGGGCGCCCGACGGCCGCGCCGCATTGTCGAGCAGCGCGCGGTTCCACTTCGCAGCGGCATTATGAACCTCGACCGCGCCCGCTGCTGCGCCCAGGCAGCCGGCACCATAGTGATCGTCGAGCGGGTGAAAGCTGCGGATGTGCAACAGCCCGGCGCGATCACCGACGGTTTCCGCCGGATAGCGCGTTACCATGTCACCAGCGCGGTAAAGATAGCCAGTCGGCCAGCCGCGACTGTCGGATTCGACCGTCACCCGTTCGGGCCGCAGCGCGAACAGCGCCGCCGGTAGCCCATCGGGGCCGGTCGCCGCCTCGACATAGGCATTGCCGTGGAGCAGCAACTGCGCCGCCAGCGTCTCCAGCAGCCCCGGCCCCGACGCGCCGAAACCGGCACTCGCCAGCAGGCCGAGCGCCTGGTGCCCCGGCGGATTCGCCACCACCGGCGCCCCGCCGGCGCCTTCGCTGACCAGCCGGATCGCCCGCGCCGCGACCGGATTGGCGAGATACGAAGCCCGCACCTGCGCCTCGTAACTGCGCGGCGCCTCGCCCCCGCTATACGCCGTCGCCCAGTTCGGAATACGCAGCGGCGACGCAGCACTCTTGGTCCGCCAGAATGGAAGTTTCATGTGGGTCTCCTGATTTAGGAAGAAGCCTCCGGCGGGCAGGGGACTCGTCCCCTGCACCCCTTTTCCTTTTTCTCGCGCCCGCGGGGGACGAAACTACAGCCCCCGCACCTTCGGCTTGCCGCGCTTCACCCCCAGCATCAGCGCCGTCAGCGCCCAGACGAGCGCATCGGCGCGATCGGGCGATGCGCCTGGCCCGGCATAGACGCCGCTCGACAGCATCCCGCACAGCTGGTCCTCGAGCGCCGGAAACGCGCCGGCGTGGCGAACCCGCGCATTACCATATAGGCTCGCCACCGGCTCGGCGCGCGCCACCTTGCCGCGCGAGGCGCGCACCGTTTCCACCGGCAGCGCCGAATCCGCGGCGCGCAGCAGCGACGGCACTATGTCGCCGCCGTTGTTGATCTCGGCGATGATCCGGTCGGCGGTCCATTTGTCCGACGCGGCGACGACGGCGCGTGCCCAACCCTCCGGTGGCCCGCCTTCGACGCTTTCATCGCCGAGCACATAGCCGAGGCCATCGGTACCCAGCCCGACCGCGACGATGCCGCAGACGCCATTTGCACCGCCGGCCGGCGGGTCGACTCCGATCACCACTCGCATCATCGCCGGCGGCGTCACCACCCGCTGCCGTTCGATCAGGCCGCGCGTCCACAGCGCGCCCTCCAGGTCGTCGACGATTTCGCCGTCGAGTTCCTGCCGGCCGATCGCCGATCCGCCATAGCGGCGTTCCAGCCCGGCGATCAGCGAAGCCGGCAGATTGGCGCGATTGTCCGCCATGCGCCCGCGCGTCACCACGACGCCGGGTTCGGCGAGCAACGTCTTGAGCCAGGCGAGCGCCAGCGGCGTTGTCGTCAGCAACAGCCGCGGCTGCGCCCCCAGCCGCGTGGCCAGCCGCAAATTGGTCAGCGTCGCCTCGCCGCGCGGCCAGTGCGCGAATTCATCGCCCCAGGCGAAATCGAACTGTCCACCGCGCAAGCTGTCGGGCTCGCCACCCGAAAACAGCCGCGCCTGCGATCCGTTCGGCCAGGTCAACTGGCGCAGGCTGGGCACGAACGTCACATCACCGCCGGGCGGCACCCGCGCCAGCAGCCCCGATTCGCCCTCCACCATCACTGCCCGCGCCGAATCGAGAGTCGATCCCACCAGCGCAAAGCGCCGCCCCGGCGTCGCCGCCAGGCCATGCACCCACTCGGCGCCGGCGCGCGTCTTGCCGAACCCGCGCCCGGCGAGGATGGCCCAGATCGCCCAGTCGCCGGGGGGCGGCAGTTGCGCCATGCGCAGGCTGCCCTGGTGGTGCAGCATCGCATCGACATTGGCCTTGTCGTTGTCGCCGGTGACCTGCCGCTGCTGGTCGCGATCGAGCGCGTCCCAGGCCGCGGCCAGCGTCGTGTCGCGCCGGTCGTCCGGGCGGTCTGCCATAGGGTCCGCCTCCGCTATTATGGCTCCCTCCCCCCTGCGGGGAGGGCGACTCGGCACCAGCCGAGCGGGGTGGGGGTTCACTGGTTTCGATAATTGCGACACCCACCCCGCTCGCTTCGCGAGTCGCCCTCCCCGCAGGAGGGAGGGATAAGATCACTCCCCGATCATCGCCCTGATCTGCTCGCGGGCCCG
>JANOCM010000685.1:0-2832 GCA_031412175.1 Alphaproteobacteria bacterium | reverse complement strand
CATCCTGTTCCATGCCGAGCCGCTGCCAGAATGTCTCGCTGACCAGTTGCGCCAGCGGTTTGCCGGTGGTGCGGTGCAGGATCCAGGCGAGGACATCGGTGTTGCAGGTGCGATAGGTAAAGGCTTCGCCGTGGGTGCCGGCCTTCCGGATCGTCGGCAGATAGGCGCGCACGCCCGCGTCATCGCCGGGGCTGAGCCCGCAGGCCGCCACCAGCCGCGCGATATCGGCAGTCGGGCTGGTGTAATCCTCCGAATAAGCGAGCGCCGTCGTCATATCGAGCACCTGGCGCAGCGTCGCATCGCCGAAACCGCCGGCGGCGAGCTCGGGGATCAGGTCGCCGACCAGCGCATCTTCACTCAGCGTGCCGTCGGCGACCAGCATCGCCGCAATCGTGCCGGCAAAGGATTTCGACACCGACATCAACATGTGGCGCGTCGCCGGGCCGGTGACGCCGAAATAGCGTTCGTAAACGATGGTGCCGCGATGGACGACCATGATCGCATCGGTGAAATTGGCGAGCAGCGAGTCGGCCCAGCTGATCGACCCATCGAAGCCGCTGCCCGGCAGCGGCGCAAAGGTCAGCGCGTCGATGTCATCGCGTAATGCAACCGGAAACGCCCGCACCGGCATGGGGCCACGCGGCACTTCGGCGGTCGGCACCAGCTTGCGGAAATTCGAATAGCTCCAGCGCAATTGCGGAAACCGCCAGGCGCTGCCGTCGCTGATACGGACCAGCTTGGCGGCCGGCGGTGGTGCCCCCTCCATCCAGCCGTGCCGTGTCGGATCGCTCGCCAGCGCTGCGGCGATCGCGCCGGGGCCGTGGGTATTGCTGTCGGGTGTTGGCGAGAACACCGCGCTGGGCAGGCTGGTATCGGTCATCGCGGTGGTCCTTGGCTGGTGCGCCAGCGTAGCGACCACCGCGCGACTGGCAAGATCAGCGCGGCGGCGGATCGCGCCGGGTCGCATTGGTCTCGCTGTTGCTGCCGCTCGGTTGGGTGCCGGCGCTGCCATCGTTGCCGGGGCCGACATTGGCATTGCCGGCGCCGCGATTATAGGCGGCATCGGTGTCGGGCGGCGTGACGGGCACACTCGCCGCAGTGCCCGGATCGGCGGGCGCTGCCGGATTGCCCGGTACGCTCGGCGCCGTCGGCAAATTCGGCGAGGCCGGCATTTCGGCGGCCGGCGGCGGCAACGTTGCGGTGGCGGGATCGACGCTGTTGGTGGTCGACGCCGTGCTCGCCGACTGGCCACAGCCGGTCATCCCGGCGGCGAGGACGGTGGCGATGGCGAGCGCCGGCAGGCTGGTGGCGAGGCGGGTGCGGTGCATGGCGGGTCTCCCGTTGCAGGTGCGGTTGCTAACGCACGATCGCGGCGGTCGCTCCCGGCGCCGCTGCCGTGCCGAACCGCCTCATGGACAAGCGACACCGGCAGCGGCACCAAATCGCGCTGTAACTGCCACAGGGTCATCATATCGTGCCATCCGCCCGTATTCCGCGCAGCATCCTCGTCTATGGCCTGCTCGGCCTGATCCCGTTCATGGCGCCGCCGCTGCTCAGCCTGTGGGTGCCGGCACACGGGGCCTTTCTGGCGCTGGTGGCGCTTGGCTATGCGGCGCTGATCCTGTCGTTCCTCGGCGGCGCGCGCTGGGGGGCAGAGGCGCAGCAGCCGCGCCCGCGCCTCCGTACCGTGTCGCTGGCTATGCTGCCGACCATCGCCGGACTGGTGTTGCTGCTGGCGCCCGGCCTGTCGCGCCCGGCGCAACTGACGGCGATGGCGACGCTGCTGGTGCTGCATTTCGTCTGGGACGTGCGGTCATCGGGGCTGCCGCCCTGGTACCCGCGGTTGCGTGCGCTGCTGACCTTCGGCGCCGTCACCGGGCTGATGGCGATGGCGGCGATGATGATGAAGGCGGCGGAGACGGTCGACGGATCGATGGTGTGAGGCGCGGCACCCGAAACCCCATTCCCACCAAGCGGCCGATTTGCAAACATCGCTGACAGCGAACTCCGGCCCGTCAGCCGGCGCTGCCAGGGAGAGCGATCATGCGCGTGCTGGTGCTGGTGAAGGCGACCGAAGACAGTGAAAAGGGTTTCGACCCGACCCCCGAGACGATGGAAATGATGGCGGCGATGGGCCGCTACAACAACGAGTTGCAGGCCGCCGGCATTTTCGTGATGGCCGACGGTTTGCAGCCGAGTTCGGCCGGCAAGCGCGTCGCCTTCGATGGCCCCGGCCGCACCGTGATCGACGGCCCCTTTGCCAACCCGCGCGACCTCGTCGCCGGCTTCTGGCTGTGGGATGTCAAGGACATGGACGAGGCGGTTGCCTGGGTGAAACGCTGCCCCAACCCGATGCCGGGCCCGAGCGAAATCGAGATCCGGCCGGTGTACGAATTCGACGAGCCCGTTTGAGCAGCCGCGGCCAGGTCAGCCCGAGGCCTGCTGCAGCCAGCCGTTCACGGTGTCGAGATCGGGGGCGATCGCCAGCGCCAGCGCGCGCATTTCGTCGGTCGCCGGCAGCAGGTCGGGCACCATGATCACCGGCACGCCGGCGGCATGGGCGGCGCGGACGCCTTGGTGGCTGTCCTCGAGCGCCAGGCAGTCGGCCGGCGCTTGGCGGATTGCTGCGGCCGCGGCGAGGTAGAGATCGGGAAACGGCTTGCCGCGGGCAACGTCGTCGCGCGTGACGATGGCGTCGAACTTGTCGATCAGCCCGCTGTGGGTGAGGTGCGAGATCGCCTTGACGCGCTCGGTCGAGGTCGCGATGGCGCGCGGCAGGCCGAGGGCGATCACGGCATCGATGATGGCGCGTGCACCCGGCCGCAGCGGGCG
>JANOCM010000684.1:0-1539 GCA_031412175.1 Alphaproteobacteria bacterium | reverse complement strand
CGCAACTCATGACTCTGGGCGATCATGGCGCGGCCTCCGGTGGAATCAGCGCGCATTGGGGCTGAACTTTGTCGTGAGCGAAACGAGCACGCGGCCCGGCGGTGGCGCCTTGTCGATCGACAGCGCCTTGTCGCGCGGCTTGGCATAGAGCACCTGGAGCACCAGCCGCCCGGGCAGGCTCGCCTCCAGCCCGCCGCCCCAGGATGTAAGCCGGCGGCCGTCCTCGGTGGTGTTGCGATCGAGATTGTAGAGCCAGATGGCGTCGAAGAAGCCGAGCGCACGCAGCGTCACCGGCAGGCCGAGCGGCAGCAGTGCCCGCACCTCGCCGCGCAGGCCGATGATGCGGTCGGCGGAATTGGAACCGGGATCATAGCCGCGGCCGATGGTCAGATTGCCGATCGAATATTCCTCGAGGTTGAGGAGCGCGTTATTGGCCCATTGGCCGCGCGCCGTGCCGGCGAGGCTGAAGATCGGCCCCAGCCCGACGATGGCATCGAGTTCGCCGCGCACCACCGTTGCCTGCGGATCGCCATCGAAGCGCGACAGCGTATAGCCGTCGGTGGCCGCAATCCCGGGCTTTGACGCGTCTAGGATATCGAGGCCCTTGCGAACCTCGACCCCGGCATGGACAAAGAACTTGTCATCGCCGCCCGGCCGCGGCTGGCGATAGCTGCCGTCGATACGGGCATAGATGACGCGCAACTTGTCACGATTGAGTGGCGACGGCGTCGGCCCTCCGAACACCTTGGTGCGCTGCTCGAGCAGCTCGAACCCGCCGGTCAGCGCCAGGTTGTTCTGCACGGTGCGGACCAGCGGGTGCGACAGGTCGATCCCGGCGATGATCGATTGCGACCTGAGGTCGAGCTGGTCGAGCGTCGGCCGCGACCAGGCATAGGTAAAGCGGCCACCCAGGGTCGTCCCGGCGCTGTTAAGCTGCGTCGTGTACCCCGACTGGACGACGAACTGTTCCTTGAAATCCAGCGTCGCCGAGCCGGCGACATAGAGGAGATCGCTGCCGGTCAGCAGGCCATAGGTTTCGACGCGGGCGTAAATGGTTTCGCGGCCGAGCTGTTTCGACCCGTAATTCTGGATATTGCCGAACACCGCGAATTTCTGGGTGGCGACGTTCAGATCGCCGATGACTTCGCCGGGGCCGGTGCCCGCCGGGCGCAGCGCCAGCTGGACATCGAGGCCCGGAACATCGCCGGCGAGCAGCAGCAGCCGTTCGATGTCGCGCTCGTTGACCGGATCGAGCGCCTGAATCTGGGCGATGCGCTTGGCCAGCCCGGCGCGGTGCGAACCCGCCTCGCCGCGGACGCGGATTTCGGTGATGCGCGCGACGATGACCGCCAGGGTCAGCTCGCCATTGGTGATTTCCTGCGGCGGGATCTGCACCGACGCGACATAGCCGGCGCGGCGCAGCGCAGAATTGGCGGCATCGCGGATGCCGCAAATGCCGCTGATCGGCTGGTCGCCCTTGACCGGCACGGTGACGCCATCGAGGATCGCGGCGATCGGCGGCGCGATGGCATCGCGGCC
>JANOCM010000683.1:0-11339 GCA_031412175.1 Alphaproteobacteria bacterium | reverse complement strand
GTCGGACCAGCCCGAGACCATCACCTATCTCGAATTCCGCGCCGATTATCATGTCGAACTGCGCTTCGACGATGGTCGGAAAAAGGCGATCCCGTTCCTGATGCTGCCGCTGTCCGACCTGCGGCCGGATTTCTTCCCGCTGACGTGCCGGACCTGCGTCGACTATACCAACAGCCTCGCCGACCTGACCGTCGGCTATATGGGCGGCACCGGCGAACAATGGCTGATCGTCCGCAACGAACGCGGCGCCGAACTGATCGCGCTGCTGAGCGATGAACTGAAGACCGAGGCACCCGCCGACAGCGGCAACCGCGTCGGGCCGGTGAAGGGCTTCCTCGCCAACACCGAACGCGCCGCCGGGGGGCTGCCGCTGCGCCGGATGCCGCAATGGCTGCGGCCCATCGTCGGCTGGCTGATGCCGCGCGTCGGCCCCAAGGGGCTGGAATTCGGCCGCGCCCGCGTCGAGATGAAGGCGGTCGAGACGATCCTCCACCTGCGCCGCGAAAAGCCCGCGCGCATGAAGGCGATGATCCCGCCGCACGTCTGGAAGCTGGTGGCGCCCTATGGCCTGACGCCGGAGCCGGACGAAACGGATTAGCGCCGGCGGAACGGCCGCGACAGGCGCCGGAACAAGGTCGTGTCGGTCGTCACCTCAAACATTTCGTCGGGGCTTTCGGGATCGAGGATCTCATTGTCGGCGAGCCATTTCTCGACGGCGGCGAGTTCTGGCACTTCATAGGGGCGCAGCGACCGGCCGGGACCGCGCAGCGCCTCGATCGTCGCGATGATCGAGCCGTGTTCGGCGATCGCCTGCGTCACCTGCGCCACCGGAACCCCCAGATGCTCGGCGATCAGCCCGTCGCGGATGGCGGAGATGGCGTCGCTGCCGTCCACGCCGGGGTCGATCGTCACATCGCATTCGGTGTCGAGGCCCATCGACCGGTTGTTCATGTTGGCCGACCCGATCCGCAGCGTCCGGCCGTCGACGATCATCACCTTGGCGTGGACATAAATGGGTTCACCGGCCGCGGTGAACGGGTGGTACATCCGGAACCTGCCGCCGGGGTCGCGCTGGCGCAGCGCGGTCACCAGCCGGGCGCGCGCCGTGTCCATCGCCACGGGTTCGAGCCAACCCTGTGCGCCATCCGGGTTCACGATGACGATTTCGGGACAGTCGGGCGCCGCCAGTCGCGCGGCGATGGCCTCGGCGATGCGGCGCGAGGCGAAATACTGGCTTTCGGCATAGATGCTGTGGCGGGCGGCGGCGATCTGCGCGACGAACAGCGCCTCGATCTCGCGCACGCGCGGCGACGAGGGCATTTCGGCATGGGTGCGCGCGATGCCGACCTCGACGCGCTCGAAATCGGCAGCGAGGTCATCGGGCCAGCATTCGAAATGACCGCGCACCGGTTCCAGCGTGGCGCCGCCGGCGCGGTGCCAGCGGTCGCGCGACAGGTCGCCGAGCGCCGCCGCGACAGGGCCCTGCAGCGCGCTCGTCGCATCGTGCCAGGGCTTGTAGGGCTTGCCGTCGGGGCGGCTGCGGCGCGGCTCGTCATCAGCGTGGCCGCGCGTGTCCCAGCGTTCGAGCGTCATGTCGATGCCGCCGCAAAAGGCCAGGCAATCGTCGATGACGACGATCTTTTGATGATGCGAAGCGCCCGGCGGGTGAAAGCCATCGAGGCGCGTGTGGATGCGCGGGTGGCGCAGCCATTTGGCCAGCGTGACGATGTTGGAGCCGCGCAGCACCAGCTTCAGCGCCCCCAGGTCCCAGCGCAGCACGTAGACCTCGAGCTCGGGGGTGCGCTTGACCAGCCAGTGGATGAAATCGCCGACGGGTGCCGGCTCGCCGGGCAGACGATCGCCCGCGACAAGGTGGATGCGCGCGTCGAAATCCCAGCCGATCAGCATGATGCGGCGCTTGGCCTCCAGCATCGCGGCGCGGGCGTGGATGAAATAATCGTCGGCGTCGACGATGACGCTCATCCGCGTGGCCTCGGCGACCCGCCAGAACGGTTCCTTGTCCAGCGCCACTATGCTTCCCCTCGACGAACGGCCCTTAGTAGCGGCGCGTCGGCAACGCGCAACGCCATTGCTCAGGATTCCGGTGGCCGCCGTCGCAACAGGGGCGTCACCATCGGTATGGTCAGCATCGTGCTGCCGACCGCCATCAGCAGCAGCGCGGTAAAGGTCGCGCCGCTGATCACCTGGCGATCGAGCAGGATGTTGGCAAAGATGATCATGATCAGCGCCTTGGTTTGCAACAGCCAGCCGATCGTCCAGCTGTCGGCGCGCGGCCATTTGAGGATGCGCCCGGCGAGATGCACGCCACCGAGCTTGCCCGCCACCGCCGCCGCGAGCAGCAACGCCGCCGCGCCGAACACCGCCATTCCGCCGACATCCCAGCGCGTGCGCAAACCCGTGCTGAGGAAGAACACCGGCATCAGCGCCAGCAGCACATGGTCGCGGAACGCATCCATTTGCTTGCGATCGAACCAGTCGCCGTCGAGCACGGCGCCGGCGAGAAACGCCCCCACCATATAGTGCAGCCCGGCCCAATCGGCGGCAAAGGCGCACGCCGCCAGCCAGATCAGCCCGACATGCCAGCGATCGCGCGGCGTGATCCGCAGCATCAGCCGGCGAATCGCCCAGGCAGCGACCGCGAAGCCGACAAGGAACCCCGCCTGGCGCCCCATCCGTTCCCAATCGAGCAGGATGATCGCCAGCACCCCCCAGATGGCGACATCGTCGAGGCTGGCATAGCGCAGGATCCGCTGCCCGAGCGGCTGGCGCAGGATGGCAAGTTTTTCAAGGAACAGCACGAGGATCGGCAGCGCCGTCACCGCACACGCCATGCCGATGCCGAGCACGACCTGCCACGGTGCGCCCTTTGGCCCGGCCCAGCCGTCGCCGGTCGTCACCAGCAGCGCTGCCGCCGCGCTGCCGGCGAGCAGCGGTGCCGCCAGCGCCAGCCCGGCGGTGATGCCGGTCTCGCGGCGTTGCTGCCAGGCGCTGCGCAGGTCGAGTTCGATCCCCGCCACCCAGACGAACAGCATCACCGCCCACCAGGCGATGCCGTTGAGCGCAGCGACGACCTGCGGGTTGAAGACAAAGGCGTAATACCCGGGAAACGCCGCGCCGAGCACGCCGGGGCCGAGCAGGATGCCGCCGATGATCTGCACGACGACGAGCGGCGCATAATGATCGGTGCGCCCCAGCCGCCATAGCAGCCACGGCAGGCTGAAGATGATCAGCATCGCGATCAGGAAGATTTCGGTGGTGGTCACCGCGGGTACAACCCGGTCAGCTTCGCGGTCAGATCCCAAAGTCGGGCGGCGCGCGCCTGGTCATTGGCCTTGGCGCTGAGCAGCTGGCTGAACGCCTGGCGCCCCTCGCGCTGCCGGTTGCCCCAGCTCCAATGGACGCCCGAAGCGGCAAAGGCGGGATCGGCAACCACTTGCGCGACACGATCGCCCGCCAGCGGCTGGCTGACATAGCCCTTGGTGATGTTCTTCTGGAACCACGGAAAAATCGTGCGGAACAGCGCCGGGGCATGGCGGAACAGCGGTGTGTCGGCGACGCAGCCGGGGTAGAGCGTCGAAAACACGATGCCGGTGTCGCCATGAAAGCGGCGATGGAGTTCGCGGCTCATGATCATCGTGCACAGCTTTGAATCCTTGTAGGCCTTGCCGGGCTTGAACGGCTTGCGGTCGATCATCGCGATGGGGGCGAGGAAGCCGGCCTCCAGCCCCTGCAAATCACCAAGGTCGGCCGGCGCCGGGATCGGCACCTTGCCGCCGAATTCTTCGGAGTTGGCGGTGACGGTGCCGAGCGTTACCAACCGCGGTGACTCGGCCTTTTCAAGCGCCGGCATCAGCAAATTGGCGAGCAGGAAATGGCCGAAATAATTGGTCGCGACGCTGATCTCATAGCCTTCGGGCGAGCGTGCCGGCGCGGTCAGCCGCGGCAGATAGACGGCGGCGTTGCAGACCAGCGCGTCGAGCGGCAGCCCGGTCGCGGCGAAATCGGCGACCAACTGCCGGACGCTGGCGAGCGACCCGAGATCGATGTGCAACAGGGTGCGCGACGCCGCCGGGATGCCGGTTTCCGTGGCAGCGGCTTCGGCCTTGGCGAGGTCCCGGCACGCCATGACGACGTGCCAGCCGCGATCCGCCAGCGCTTTCGCGGCCCAAAGCCCGACGCCCGACGAGGCGCCGGTGATGATGACGACGGGGGAAGCGGTTGCGGCCATGCTGCCCTTGTTGCTGTTGCGAACGGATCGCTGGCATGGCGCAACCGCCGCCGCGCCGCAACCCCGGCTTGACGCCGCCGCCGGGCGCGGGAACGGTGGCGTGATGACCGATCTCGCCGCGTTTCTTGCCCGCATTTCGCCACCGCAGACCCCCGCGCTGATCGTCCGGCGATCGGCGCTGGCGCACAATCTGGCGACGCTGCAGGCCGCCTGCGATGCCGCCGGGGTGCGGCTGCGCGCGCATGGCAAGATGCACAAATGCTCGACGCTCGCGCGCCTGCAGATCGCCGGCGGCGCCATCGGCGTGTGCTGCCAGACCGTCGGCGAGGCCGAGACCTACGCCGCCGCAGGTATCGCCGACGTCATGGTCACGGCGCCAGTGCCGCCCTGGGGGTGGCCGCGGCTCGCCGCCATTGCCGGTGCCCGCGTCTCGGCGGTGGTCGATTCGGCAGCGCAGGTGGCGCTGGCGTCGGGCAGCGGCCTCACCCTTTTCGTCGATGTCGATCCCGGCACCAGCCGCGCCGGAGTCGCGCCCGGCGCGGCGCTGGCGCTGGCGCGGCTAATTGGCGCCACCGCCGGCGTGACCTTCGGCGGCATCCAGGCCTATGCGGGGCATATCCAGCACATGCCCCCGGCCGAACGCACTGCCGCCAACGCCGCCGCAACGGCGATGCTCGCCGCGCTGGTGGCGGACTTCAGCGCCGCGGGCCTCGCGCCGCTGCAGGTCACCGGCGGCGGTACCGGGACCCATGCGCTCGACCTCGCCGCCGGGGTTTTCACCGAGATCCAGGCGGGCAGCTATGCGCTGATGGACGTCGATTATTCCGTCGCGGGCGCCAGCGCCGGCGACTGGCCGTTCGAGCCGGCGCTGTTCCTCGCAGCGACCGTCGTTTCGGCGCGGCACAAGGCGCTGGTCACCTGCGACGCCGGGTTGAAGGCGCTTTATACCGACGGCCCGCCGCCGCAGATCGTCGCCGGCGCGGCGCCGGGCAGTCGCTGGCGTTCGATGGGCGACGAGCATGGCGCGATCATCCACCCGGCGAGCCTCGCGGCCATGCGCGATGGCGCGACCGTCGCCACGCTCGACGCAACCGGCGATTGGCACGCCGACGCGCCGGCGGAAGGTGCGCTGGTCTGGCTGCAGCCCGGCCATGTCGACCCGACAATGGCGCTGCACGATGCGCTGTTTGTGGCCGACGAGGACGGCAGCCTCGAACGCTGGGCCATCGATGCACGGAGAACCTCATGAGCCACTGGAAGCTCGGCATCATCGGCGGCTCGGGGCTTTATGCCCTCGACGCACTCGAAAACCCGCAATGGGTGACTGTCGACAGCCCATGGGGCGCGCCGTCCGATGCGGTGCTGACAGGCGCCATCGCCGGGATCGAACTTGCCTTCCTGCCGCGCCACGGCCGCGGCCATCGCGTGCCGCCGCACCAGCTCAATGCGTGCGCCAATATCGATGTGTTGAAGCGCCTCGGCTGTACCGATGTGCTGGCGGTGTCGGCGGTAGGGTCGCTGCGCCAGGATTTTGCGCCGGGTGATTTCGTCGCCGTCGACCAGTTCATCGACCGGACAAAAGGCCGGCCGTCGAGCTTCTTCGAAACCGGCATGGTCGCGCACGTGCCGATGGCCGATCCGGTGTGCCCGCGGCTGACCGGGCTGGCCGCCGAGGCCGCGCGCAGCGCCGGCGCCACGGTGCATGACGGCGCCACCTATCTGGTCATGGAAGGCCCGCAATTTTCGACCCGCGCCGAAAGCCGACTGTACCAGAGCTGGGGCTGCGACGTCATCGGCATGACAGCGATGCCCGAGGCGAAGCTCGCCCGCGAGGCGGAGCTGCCCTATGCGCTGCTGGCGATGGTCACCGACTATGACTGCTGGCACGACGGCGGCGACGTCGATGTGGCCGAGATCATCCGCGTGATGCACGCCAATGCCGATGTTGCGCGCCGGATGGTCGAAATGTTGGTCGAAACGCTGCCCGCGGTGCGCAGCGCCTCGCCGATCGACACGGTGCTCGATACCGCGCTGATCACGGCGCCGGAGGCGCGCGATCCGGCGCTGATGGGCAAACTTGACGCGGTGATGGGCCGGCTGCGATGACGCTTTCGGCCGGCAGCGGGCGCCGCATCGCAGCGGTGTTCGGCGTCGTCGTGCTGATGGCGTGCGGCCTGCCCTATATAGTCGCCATCGGCGGGCTGCCCGACAATGCCTCGCTCGCTGTCGCTGCCGGTTTCGATCATCGCACCGCCGTGCTCGGCATCGCGGCGGCGCTGGGGCTCGCCGGGCTTTGGGCGGCGTGGCGGTTGCCGCCGATCGCCGCCGCGCCACGCGCCATCGGCACGCGTCTCGGCCTCGATACCGCCTTTGCCATCCTGGTGGCGGCGGTGATCGGCATCGCGGCGCTGCTGCTGTGGAACGGCGACGACACCTATAACGAAATCTATTATTTCAGCGATCGCATCGCGCTGATGGACCAGGGCAAGATCCCCTATCGCGATTTCCTGTTCAACTATGGCCCGGTGCTGATCTGGACGCCGTGGGCGCTGCATCGCCTGCTGCCCGACAACTGGCTGCTCGCCTATCTGATCACCGACGCCGCGTTCCTGGTTGTGGCGTTGCTGCTGATCCGTGGGCTCGTGCGCGCCTTGCCGGTGCCGGTGCCGGCGCAGGGCCTGATGTTCGTCGCGCTGGCGCTATTCTGGCTGCCGCTGACTTATGCCTCGGGGCTGCATTACTGCGGCATCCGCTTTGTCGTGCCGGTAGTGCTGGCCTTTGCCGCGCGCCGCCTGAACGGTGCCGGGCCGGCGCGGCTAGGGTTGCAGCCGCTGGCGTCGGTGCTGCTCGCCGCCGCCATCAGCATGGAAACCGGCATTGTCATGGCAGTGTTCATGGCCGGCGTGCTGCTGTTCCTTGGCGCAGCCGAGCGGCGCTGGCTGCCGGTGCTGGCGCTGGCCGGGCTGGTCGCAACGCTGGCGGCGCTGGTGGCGATCCTGCCCACCTGGTTCACCGCGCCGCTGACCGCGAATTTTTCGGGCCGCGAGTTCCCGCTGGTGCCCAATATCTTCCTGCTGTTCTTCCTGTTCAGCCAGACGGTTGCGGCACTGGTCGGCCTGCCGCCGCTGCTGCGCGCCGCCCGCGACGGCCGGCTGGCGCTGCCGGCGGTGGAGCTTGGCGTCTGTTTCATCGCGGTCATCGGCATCCTGCTGATCCCTGGCGCCGTCGGCCGCGCCGATTTCGTCCATATGTTCGCCTTCGGCTTTGGCGCGGTGGTCGTCACACTGTGCTGGGCGGCCAATGGCGCACGGCGGCTGCAGCTGTTGGTCTATGCCGGCATCGCCATCTATCTCGTCGCCTTCAACCACTGGCTGTTCCTCGCGCCGGTTCTGGCGGATCCCGCACACAGCCGGCTGGCGCATCCGGCGCCGGCGGTGGTGGCGGCGGTCACCCGCGATTGGCCCGGCGCCTATGATCCGTTCTTTGCCATCGGCGTGGCGCCGGGCATCGAGACGGGCTTCTACACCGGCAGCAACGATGTCGTCGGGCCGTTCGCCACGGCGCGCAAACGTGCCGAACTGCGGGCTGCGCGCGTCTATCTGATCCCGGCGGCACTGCAGAATGTCCCGCCCGAACGCGGCAATGCGCTGCTGGCGTTCGAACGCACGGTGTTCGGCTATGTCGTGCAATGGCCGTTCCCGGTGCCGTTCCACCCGCGCGGCGGCACCGATGCGTTGACCGCGCTGGGCAATGATGCCGTCGCCAATTGCCAGGCGCTGGCGCGGGTCGGTGATGTGATCGTCTGCCGCAATCGCGAACGCGGTTGACGTTGCCGCATCCGGCATCACGGCTGGCCCTTTGCCGCCCGGCTTCGTAAGAGCCGGTGACGGAACAGGGGAGCATGCATGCAGCGCACGGTGATCGACACCGCCGGTGGCCCGGTGTCGGCGTTGGTCTGGAACCGTGCGCCGGCGGCGGCGCCGCGGCTGCACTTCGCCCATGCAACGGGGATGCATGCCGGGCTGTACGAACGCCTGCTGGCGCCGCTGGCCGATCGCTTCCACATCATTGCCAGCGATGCCCGCGGCCATGGCCGCACCGCAGGCCTGCGCCCCGGCGACGTGCCGGGGGCGAAACACACCTGGGAAGCCTTTGCCGCCGGCATCATGGCCGTGACCGAAGCTGTCGACCCGGCGGCGCGCTGGCTGCTCGCCGGCCATTCGATGGGCGGCACGACGTCGCTGCTGGCGGCGGCGGCGCATCCGGCACGGGTGTCGGGGCTGGTGCTGGTCGATCCACCGTTCATCCCCTTCGCCGTCGCGCGCGAGGTCATCCTGACCGGGGCGGAAATCCCGATGGCGATGGCCGATCAGGCGGCGCGCCGCCGTGCCGATTTCCCCGACGTGGCGACGGCGCGCGCTGCCTGGGCCGGGCGCGGGGTGTTCCGCAGCTGGTCGGATGCCGATCTCGATGCCTATCTCGCCGATGGCCTGGTGGCATCGGCCGCCGGCGTCAGCCTCGCCTGCACCCCGGCGTGGGAAGCGGCGACCTTTCGCGGCGTCTCGCACCATGTCGAAGCCGCGCTGGCCACGCTGGCGGTGCCGTTCGCGCTGATCGCCGGCGAGCAGGGATCGACGGTGCCGGCCGCGGAGTTCGCCGTCATGGCGGCGCATCCGCGCTGCGTATCGGCGCAGCGGCTGCCCGGCTCGACACATTTTGTCCCGCTCGAACGTGGCGATAACGTGCGCGCGGCGATCGACGCCGTGGCTGCGGCAGGCTGACGCCGGGACCAGAGCGCCGGGACCAAGGCGATACCACGGCGTTATGCAGACATGAATTCGACAGGAACACCGACCATGCGCAAGGCTTTCATCCTTACCCCCCTGCTCCTCATCGCCGCCTGCGGCGACAAGGCCGACCTGCCGGTCACCGCCGGCCAGGGCGCCTCGCCGCAACTGCCGGCGCCGAAGAAGACGCTGTTCCCGACCGTGAAGATCGCCGATGTCGTCGGCTGGCAGCAGGGCCAGGCGCCCACCCCCGCCGCCGGGCTGGCGGTCACGGCATTCGCCACCGGGCTCGATCACCCGCGCTGGCTCTATACCCTGCCCAACGGCGACGTGCTGGTCGCCGAAACCAACGGCCCCGAACGCCCCAAGGAAGACGAAGGGCTGAAGGGCAAGATCCAGAAACTGGTAATGAGCAAGGCCGGCGCCGGGGTGAAATCGCCCGACCGCATCACCCTGCTGCGCGATGCCGATGGCGACGGCGTCGCCGAAGTGCGGGGCGTGTTCATTGCCAACCTGCATTCACCGTTCGGCATGGTGCTCGTCGGCGGTGATCTCTATGTCGCCGAAACCGACCGGCTGACGAAGTTCGCCTATGCCGATGGCGACACCAGCATCACGACGCCGGGGACGCGCGTCGCCGACCTGCCGGGCGGCCCGCGCAACCACCACTGGACCAAGAATGTCGTCGCTTCGCCTGACGGCAAGACGCTGTTCGTCGCGGTCGGCTCCAACTCCAATGTCGCCGAAAACGGCCTCGCCGAGGAGAAGAACCGCGCCGACATCCTCGCCATCGATGCCGCCAGCGGCGCCACAAGAGTCTTCGCCACCGGCCTGCGCAACCCCGTCGGCCTTGCGTGGAATCCGGTCACCGGCGATCTGTGGACCGCGGTCAACGAACGCGACGAGATCGGATCGGATCTGGTGCCCGATTACATGACCAGCGTGAAGGCCGGCGCGCATTATGGCTGGCCGTGGAGCTGGTACGGCAACCATGTCGACGAGCGGGTAAGGCCAGCGAACCCGGCAATGGTGGCGCGCGCGATCGCCCCCGATTATGCGCTCGGCTCGCACACCGCCAGCCTGGGGCTGGCGTTCAGCGCGCCTGGCGCGGCGCTGGGCCCGGGCTTTGCCAGCGGCGCCTTCATCGGCCAGCACGGGTCGTGGAACCGCAATCCGCCGTCGGGCTACAAGGTCGTCTTCGTCGGCTTCGATGCTGCCGGCAAGCCGCAGGGCCTGCCGCGCGACGTGCTGACGGGGTTCCTGGACGAAGACGGCAAGGCGCGCGGGCGGCCGGTCGGCGTGACCTTCGACAAGGCCGGCGCGCTGCTGGTCGCCGATGACGTCGGTAATGTCGTGTGGCGGGTGCGCGCGGCACAGACGGTGGCGGCGCGGTAACCCTTCCTCCCCCTCAGGGGGGAGGAAAGTGTCGCGGGGGGTGACGCGTACGGCCGGCGGGCGTATTCCAGGGTAAAGTTCCGGAGTCCCGCAATGAACGTCCACCAGCCGATCACCCCCGAAACCCAGCATATGGCGCCGAAATGGCCGTCGTTCGACTGGCAGGACCCGCTGCTGCTCAGCGCCCAGCTGAGCGACGAGGAACGCATGATCCGCGACGGCGCGCGCGCCTTTTGCGATGCCGAGCTGATGCCGGCGGTCAAGGAGGCCAACCGCCACGAAAAGTTCGACCCCGGCCTGATGCGCAAGTTCGGCAGCGCCGGGCTGCTGGGGCCGACGATCGAGGGCTATGGCTGCGCCGGCACCTCCTATGTCGCTTACGGGCTGATCGCCCGCGAGGTCGAACGCGTCGATTCGGCCTATCGCTCCGCCATGTCGGTGCAGTCGAGCCTCGTGATGTACCCGATCTGGGCCTATGGCTCCGGAGCCCAGCGCGAGAAATATCTGCCCGGCCTCGCGTCGGGTGAGCTGATCGGCTGCTTCGGCCTCACCGAGCCCGATGCCGGGTCCGACCCCGGTGGCATGAAGACCCGCGCCCGCGAAGTCCCCGGCGGCTATGTCCTCAACGGCGCCAAGATGTGGATCACCAACTCGCCGCTCGCCGATGTCGCGGTGATCTGGGCGAAATGCGAGGATGGCCGCATCCGGGGCTTTGTCGTCGAACGCGGCGATGTCGGCTTCACGACGCCCAAGATCGAAGGCAAGTTCAGTTTGCGTGCCGGCATCACCGGCGAAATCGTCCTCGCCGACGTCCATCTGCCCGCCGATCGCGTGCTCGCCGGCGTCGATGGCCTCGCCGGGCCCTTCGGCTGCCTCAACAACGCCCGCTACGGCATCGGCTGGGGCGC
>JANOCM010000682.1:0-7398 GCA_031412175.1 Alphaproteobacteria bacterium | reverse complement strand
CCGGTGTTGAGCTGGTAGGTGCGATCGAGCGTCACGCCGCGCTTGGCGAACAGGTCGGTCAGCGTGCGGTGGACAATGGTGGCGCCGAGCTGCGCCTTGATGTCGTCACCAAGGATGGGGACGCCGGCGGCGCGGAAACGTTCGGCCCATTCGGGGTTCGACGCGATGAACACCGGGATGTTGTTGACGAACGCCACGCCCGCAGTGATCGCGGCATCGGCATAGAATTCGGTGGCTTCCTGGCTGCCGACCGGCAGATAGTTGGTCATCACCTGGGCGCCCGAGCGCTTGAGTTCCTCGACGACCGATGCCTTGGTCGCCTGCGGCATGTCGGCGACGACGAAGCGGCGATCTTCATGATAGGTGTTCATGTGATCGGAAACGCCGTCGAGCACGCGGCCCATCGACACCTTGGCGCCCGTCATGCCGACGTGATCGCAGAAAATCGCCGTGCAATTGGGCTTGGCAAAGATTGCCTCGCTGACATCGCGGCCGACCTTGCGCGCATCGACGTCCCAGGCGGCGACAATCTCGATGTCCTTGGGGCGGTAGCCGGCAAGATCCCAATGCATCAGGCCCTGCTCGTCGTTCGAGCCGCCGTTGGCATAGTGATAAAGCCCCTGCACAAGCGAAGAGGCACAATTTCCAACGCCAACGATGGCGACGGGTATGGACGACATGGTCGATTTTTCCTTTACGCGCGGCGCGGTTCCACGGCCGCTGACCCCAATTTTGTTTGTTGCAGTTAGACTACACGCCGGTCGGGGGCAAGAAGGTGTAGGCGGTTGCGGCATAGTTTGCGGCAATTCGATCGCCATGCTGGCGGCCGTAGGCGGATAACCTCTTGTAAAATCGCCATTGTGCGACGCCGGTCGTGATAACGCTATATACTGCGAGCACGACAAATCCTTCGAACCACAGCCCGAGGACGGCTAATGGCAGCCATGTCCACAGGAAAGTATTGCGCCGCCCGGCGAACAATCTGATGCGGCGTTCTGTCTCGCCCGCGTCGTCAAGCTGGATGCCGGTCAGTCGGCGGAAAAACTCGCCCTGCACCGCCTCGGCGATCGCCGGCAGGATGATCAAGGCCGCGAGAGCCCATGGCAAGGCCGAATGGCGTTCATGCGAAAAATGCCAGGCGACGGCCAAATACCAGCCATATTCCAGCAACTTGTCGACAAGGTGCTCAAGGTCACCCCACTTCGAAAACTCCACCCGCGTGCGCGCCAGCTTGCCATCGACCCCATCGGGCGGCCCGGTGATCAGCGCCAGCACCAGCCCGGTCCACAACCATCCCGTCGCAAAGGCGATGCCGGCGATGACCCCGATCACACCGGTGGCAATCGTCACGATGTTCGGCGTCACCCGAGTCGGCGCCAACCATCGTACCAGCAGGTCTTCCGGCCAAGGGTGCAGAAAACGCGCCGGCCAGTCGAGGCAACCCTTTTGCGCCGCCGCAATCAACGTTTCCCCGGCATCACGAGCCTCATCGGGGGTTTCCGGGCGGGCCCAGATCAGCGCGACATCGCGGCGGCGATTCGGCGCATAGGTCGGCAATGCCGAAAACTCGATTCGATTGGCAGCGGCATCACCGGCGATCGCCCGCATGAGTGTCGACGCCAAATCCCAGTCGCCGAGGCGAGCCGCCTGCGCCCGTACGCTGGTGCCCGGCAGTGTCAGCACGCCGGCGGCATGGGTGAGCGCATCGATGCGCTCGACGCCCTGCGCGCCCGGCAAGGTCGCATCCCAGACCAGCAGCGCCGGCATCGGCGTCGCCAGCACGGCGGCAATGGCGCGTTCGTCAACAATCAACCCGGCGGCGATGGCAATGACGCGATCATCGGGCTGGACCGCATCGACAAGCGCCGCCGCCGCCAGCGCCGTCACGCCGGCGGGCAACTGTGTCAACGGCACCACATCGACGGCAAAAAGCATGTCGACCCCGGCACGACGCAATTGCCGCGCCTGGCGTTCGAGAATCGATATTCCGCCCGCAAGCAGCGAAGCCTGTGTTTCAGAAGGCGGAAATAAGAGGCCGATCGTTCGCATTACACCCCATCGGCTGTGCGGCTGGCGTCATAGGGCGTCGCAGCGGTGCTTGCCAAGGCTGCACTGACGCGATTAGCGCGGTGCGGTGAACAATTCTCCACAAAATATGGCGCGCCCGGCTCTCATCGAGGACCCCAGCAACCTGTGGCTGGTGCATCCGCTCGCCGACCGGCTGCTGCCGCTGGCGCTGCGGCTGGGCATCCATCCCAACACCGTGTCGTTCACCGGCATGGGTTTCGGCGCCGCCGCCGGCTGGTACTACTGGCACTGGCAACAGCCGCTATATGTCCTCGCCGGCTTCCTGCTGATGGTCGGCTGGCACGTCATGGATGGCCTCGATGGCAAGCTGGCGCGCGCCAGTGGCAAGACTAGCCCGCTCGGCCGGTTGATCGACGGCGTCTGCGATTATCTCGCCTTCATCTTCGTGTTGCTGCCGATTGCACTGTCGTTCACCAATTGGCAGGCGACGCTGGCGCTGGCGCTGGTCTCGGGCGGGTGTCACGCCGTCCAGTCGGCCTGGTACGAAGGCGAGCGCGAAGCGTGGAAGCGTCGTGCCCGCGGCGTCTTCGTCACCGAAGTGCGGCCGCCATCGGGCACCGGTCTCGAGGGTTTGTACAACAAGGTCGAACAGCGGCTCGGCAGCGGCGCCCGGCCGATCGACGCGGCGCTGGCCGCCCAGCAGGCGAAGCTGCCGCTCTACCTCGCCGAAACCTCGCCGTGGCTGCGGCGGCTGAGTCTGTTGTCGGCCAACAATCGCACCATCGCCATCGCGCTCGCCTGCCTCGCCGGCGAGCCGCGGCTATACTGGTACTGGGAGATCATCGGCCTCACCCTCGCGGCGCTGGTGCTGGCATGGCAGTTGCGGCGCTGCGAAACCGCGCTTACGCTGCAACCGGCGATGCCGGGACAGCATGGTCACGTCGGGGGATGATGGAAGACAATCAGGAACTGCCGCCGCCACGCAACTGGCCCCTGGTGGTGGCGCTGCTGGCGAGCCTTGTCTGGGTGGCGCTGGCGCTGCTTGCTTTTGCACCGGTGCTGGGCGGGGCGGTGCCGCCGGCCCTGCTGGCGGCATCCAACGCCGCGTCGGTGGCGATGATGTTCGCCGCTCCGCTGGCGCTGATCTGGCTGGTTGCCAGCCAATTGCGCGACCGGTCGGGTGCACGCGCCGAACGCGCCGCGCTGATGGCCCGCCATGCCGAACTCGCCGAGCAACGCACCGGCCGCACCGCCGACGCGCTGGCACTGATCGAGGACAAGCTGTCGGCGCTGACAACGCGGATCGATGCCGTCGCCGCACCGATCGAGGCGCAGCATAAGGGCCTGCTCGCCGCCGTCACCACGCTGGAAGGCGCCAGTGGTCGCCTCAACGACGCCAGCGGCCGCACCGAGGCGGCGACCGTGACGCTCGGCCAGGCCACCCCTGCTGCCGTTGCCGAGGCCGAACGCCTGACCGCCCTGCTCGCCGCCGCCGAGGCCAATCTGCAGCGGCAGCTCGGCGAAACCGAAACCATGCTGGCGGCGCTCCACGATCGCGCCGCCGCCGCCGAGGCCCAAGCGAAGGCGACTGCCGCCGAAACCGTCGCGGCGCTGGCCGCGATCGGTGCTGCGTCGACCGACGCGCAGGCTGCCGTTGCCGTGCCACTGGCGCAACTTACCGCCGGCGTCGACACGGCGTTCACGCGCACCGCAGAGGCGATGGATGCCACCCGCGACGGTGTCCACGCCCAGACCAACGCCATGCTGGCCAGCGTCGACCAGGCCCGCGTCACGCTCGATCACATCGGTGGGGAAGCAGCAAAGCAGATCAAGGATCGGCTCGACGAACTGCTCGGTGCCACCGGGCAGCTCGGCAGCGAACTCGACGGCCAGTCGACGCGCTTCAACGCGATGATCGAGGAGATCAGCCGCAGCTTCAGCGTGCTCGATGCCAAGTTGGGCAATTCGACGACCACCGGCAGCGCCGCGCTGGAAGGTATTACGGCGCGGACGACTGAAGCGCGCGAGGCCATCCACCGCCTCGGCGAGCCGATCAACACCACCGAGGAAGCGCTGGCGACGGTCGAATCGCGCCTCGCCGCGATCGGGTTGACCGCCGAAGGCACGCTGGGGTCGCTGCACAGCGCCCTGCCGGCGGCGCTGCCGCAGCTCGACGACATGGCGCTGAAGCTCAGCGAGTTGCACGATCGCGCCGACCAGCTGTCGTTGCCCTTGCGCAGCGGCGGCGACAGCATCGCCTCGGCCCAGGCGCAGCTCGACACGGCGCGCGAGGCGCTCGACACCGCGGCGGTCAAGCTCGGCGAGGAACTCGGGCTGGCGCGTAACGCCCTTGCCGATATCGAGAACCTGACCGGCAACGCCTCGCTGTCGGCATCGACCCAGCTCATCGAAGTCTTCGGCCGCGTTCGCGACATTGCCAACCAGACCGCCGGCACTATGCGCGAAACGCTGTCGAACGTCGTCGCCGAAGCCGAGGCCGCTCTCGACCAGGCCGGCAGCAGCCGCGCCGAACTAGCGTTCGGCATCCCCATCCGCGCCCAGCTCGCCGAGGTCGAAACCATGCACAACCGCGTCGCCGCGGCGGCGCAATCGGCATCTGAACGCATCACCCAGCGGCTGCTCGGCCTCACCGAAACTGTCTCCAAGGTCGAACAGCGCATCGATGAGGTCGACACCCGCTTCGACATCCGCGAGCGCAGCACCCTCGCCAAACGCTCGGGCGAGCTCATCGATTCGATGCAGGCGGCGGCGATCGACATCGCGGCACTGCTGTCGTTCCAGGTCGAGGATGGCGTCTGGGACAGCTATCTGAAGGGCGACCGCAGCGTGTTCGCGCGGCGGATCGTCGAACAGCTCGATACCGGCGGCCAGCGCGCCGTCGAACGGCATTTCCAGCACGACGCCGAATTCCGCGTCCAGGCGACGCATTATATCGAGGAATTCGAGAAACTGATCGGCCATGTGCTGCCCGACCGCGAAGGCAAATCGCTTTCGGTGGCGCTGCTGTCGTCGAACATCGGCCGGCTGTATGTCGCGCTGGCACAGGCTGCCGACCGGTTCCAGTGACGCGGATAAAGATGTGCTGCATGGCGTCGGTGGCCGAAATGCGCGCTGCCGTTGCCGCCGGTGCCGACGCGGTCGGACTGGTCGGCGCCATGCCATCGGGGCCGGGGCCGATCGCCGATGATCTGATCGCCGAAATCGCCGCCGCGGTGCCGCCCCCGGTCGCCGCCTTCCTGCTGACGAGCGAGACGCGCGCCGATGCCATCGCCGATCATGTCCGCCGCACCGGCGTACCGGTGGTGCAAATCGTCAGCCACATCGACCCCGCCGAATCGGCACGGCTGGCGCGATTGCTGCCGCACACACGCCGCGTCCAGGTCATCCATGTCGAAGGCAGCGCGGCGATTGGCCTGATACCGACCTATGCGCCGCACATCCACGCCTTCCTGCTCGATTCGGGCAAGCCCGGCGCCGCGATCCCGACCTTGGGCGGCACCGGCGATGTCCATGATTGGGAGATCAGCGCGGCGTTCGTTGCCGCCAGCCCGCACCCGGTGTTTCTCGCGGGCGGCCTGACCCCGGCGAACGTCGGCGCGGCGATCGCGCGCGTGAAGCCATTCTGCGTCGACTTGTGCTCGGGCATCCGCACCGCCGGCGGGCTCGACACGGCAAAACTGATGGCGTTCGTGGCAGCAGTACGCGCCGCCTAGAGCGGCCGGCGCAGCACCAGCAGATCCTGATAGCGATCGATGATCCCCGGCAGATTGGCCAGCACCGCCAGCCCCTGCACCTCGGCCAGCGCGGCAAACGCCGCCGGCGCATAGTGCATTTCGCCATAAAGCCGGGTGATGCCGATCAACGTGCTGGCGAATTCCGATGCCGCCTCGGCCGCCTTGGCTGCCTGAAAGGCGCGGTCATCGGCATCGAACCAGACGCCGTCGCGCGTCAGCTGTGCCGCCGAATAGTCCTGGCGCTGCCCGCGTTCATGGCTGCGGCGCAGCGCCGTCGCGCCGTTGAAGGTCAGGCACAACAAACCGCCAGGCCGGGTGACGCGCTTCAGCTCGGCCAGCCACAGCACGGCGTCGGCTTCGGCGAAATGCGAGAATGTCGACACCGAATAGACGACGTCGAAACCGGCATCGGGGTAGGGCAATGGCGGATCGAAGCTGTTGACTGCCGCGGTAACGCCCGGAAAGGTTTTTTGCAGATAGCCGATCGAATCATGATTGACGTCGCAGCCATGGGCGACGACCGCGGGGAACATTCGGCCGAGGTGCAGCAGCTGGCGCCCGACGCCGCAGCCGAAATCGAGCGCCCGGATCGGGGCATCGAAATCCGCGCCATGCGTCATCGCCGCGGTAACGATCGGCAAAAGCGTCGTCAGCCCCGATTCATAATAATGCCGCACCGTCGCGCTCGATGTGACGCGCAGGCTGTGGTTGGGCGGCACCGGGAAATCGACGGCACCCGTCATCCGCAGCAGCGCCACCTTGGCACCAAAGCCGATATCAAGAACCCGCTTCGCCGCCGACCGCGCCATGGCCTTGCCAGCGAGCAGCGGAGACGGCGGCGGCACCATCAGCGCGCGTTTGGCCGATAGGGGCCGCTGTCCTCCCAGCCCGGAATATCCTCGAGTGCAATCCAGCCATGCTCGTAATTGGCATAGAACAGCGCGAACAAAATGGTCGCCACGACCGTCGCCCACGCCAGCTTCTTGGCCAGCATCGGCTGATGCGGTGCCGAATCGGCTTGGCCAGGGACGGGATCGGCACCGCTTTCGCGCGCCGTGCGCACCCCGAAGGGCAGCACGGCGAGCAGCGTGATCGACCAGAACAGCAGGTAGATAGCGATGACAGAGACCGGCTTCATCGCTGGCTAGAGCCGCACCACCTGCACGTCGGTCACCGGCTTCTTGCCGGTCCATTCGCGCGCCACCTTGCGGACGGCGAGCCGGATGCTTTCGGCATATTTGTCGGTCTGGCGCGAATCGCCCTTGGTGGCGGCGGCGCGGGCAGCATCGGAACACTGGCCAAGGAAATCCGCCTTGTCTTCCTCCACCGGCACGCCCTGCGCGGTGATCGACGGGTCGGCCGCCACCTTGCCGTCGCGCGACAGCACGACGGTTACGCCCATATGGCCATTGGCCAGCAGGCGGCGGCGTTCGACGATCGTCGCGCCGTCGGCCGGCAGGATGACATCGCCATCGAGCACCAGCCGCCCGGCCTTTTCATGGCTGAGCAGTTTCGGGCCATCGGGGGCGAGGCGGATGGCGCTGCCGTTGATCGGCACCATCGCCTTCTTGACGCCATTGGCGAGCGCCAGCGCGGCATGCGCCTCCATGTGGCG